>JAHJTR010000088.1 GCA_018829865.1 Patescibacteria group bacterium
ATAAAAAATCCCAATGTCACCACGCCCAAGACTAATCAGAGACCTAAGAAAACACCCTGCTATAAAATATTACAAACCGCAGGGTGTTCCATTAAAAATGCTAGAAATAGTAGAAATAACTCATGAAGAATGGGAAGCCATCCGTCTAAAAGATGTAAAAAAGCTAAATCAAGCTGAAGCGGCAAAAAAAATGAACACATCCCAAAGCACTTTTCAAAGAATACTGGCAAAAGCACATAATAAGCTAGGTACTGCAATCGTTGAAGGCAAAGCTATAAAAATTATTACCTAGCTTTTCCCCTTCCTATCATCCATCCTTTTAAATCCCGTGGAATTTTTACTATACTAGCCAATCACCAATTTTTTCTCTAAAATAACCACAATTAAAAACTAAACAACAACCATGAAAAAACTCACAACCGCTCTGATTCTGGCAATACTATCAACCCTCACAGGCTGCGGCAGCACCGAAAGCACGAGCTGCGACAACGTTTGTGACAGCTACGGCACATGCGCCGGTTTCACCGAAGAAATAACAACAGCAGATATTGAAGAAGCAAAAACAAGCTGCAAACAAGAATGCGCAAAATGGTCAGATGAGACAAAAAAATGTATCACAAAACAACCAATCAAATCAGCGGTAGATTGCGCTAATCTAAGCATGTGCGCCCTCAAAGAGTATCAAGATTTAATCCCAAAAGATCTTTTGAACTAATTACGAAAAATAGCTTTGATAATTATTGCTATCTCTTTCCACTCGATTAGAATACTTCAAAAGCCAGTTTGTTCTTTGTTGAACATTTGGTTTTCTTTGAAAAGCGGCTCTTAATAGGTTTTCATTTCGTGTATCCAAGTATTGTAAAAAATTAGTCCCGTGCTTTCTTCCATCATGATACATAATATATATATTTCTTCCTGTAACCGGCTTGTTTATACTTTTTAAATGAGTAATTATTTCTTTCATATAACTAACGATTGCATGTACTCCAAAATATACGCTTCCTCTCCAATTAATATGACCTCTCGTTTCAGCCGTATGAAAATAAGAATTATTCTGAGTCGTTTTCCAAAATCTTCTATAAGTTAGACCAATTTGCTGCCCTAATCCAACAGCACTAGATCCCTGATTCTTAGAAAAGTCGGCAAAGTTAAAATTACTTTCCCATCGAATAATAGACATCGCTAAAGTTCCATATTTCTGAGAAAGTCCATAGTATTTTAAAGCCGATTTAGCCGCAGAGGCAGCTTTTCTTTTTGTTTCTGCTTTATTTTGAGGTTGTCGATTTAAACTGGCAAGAAGCTGATAATATTTAGAATTATTCTTTTTTCTTCCCAATCTGGTAAAACCGGGGGTAACTCCTCTTTTATTACAGTCTTTTTCAATTTTAGCTAAAGCTTTAATTTTTGCAGCAACAGACATTTTTTCAATTTCCGGAGATGCAGTAATAGAAGCATAATGTCCTTTCCTAGCTTCCACCCAAGTGGATTTTCTTAAGGGTTTAACTCCCTTCACGTATTTTTCACTATTATTATAATACAGAAATTCCTTTGTATAAGGTGCTCTAGGTTTTTTGCTTGCCTTAAGTCCTACATTCTTAAATTTTTCTATGTTTATTCGTGTAAACCTAGCAGTCCATGTAACTAAACTATAAAACGGCCACTCACTAGTTAAAGTATGAAATCCCTTAGGATATTTTTTGGATTTTAATATTTTTGCTAGAGAAATGGCATTAACTCCTTCTTCTCTAGCTATTCTGGAAATAAATTGTATTCGCTCTTCCAGCCTATTTTTTGGTATTCCATAAAGCGCATCCTTTAGTGCTGCTCGCTCATCATCTTTAATAGGAGCGTTAAGTCTTTTTCGTAAAGCGGCAACTTGATCTTTGCTTCTTTTTTCTTTTTCAACCTTAACCTTTGTACCATTTACTACGGCAGCATATCCCGGCGGACTCGAAAAGTAGAATGAACCTGTAATCCCAACTCGAGTTGCAGTGCGCCCATTCACATTTAATTTATATACCGATAGATCTTTCCTATAAATATCAGCTAATCCAACCCTATTATGTACATCTCTATTTCCATGACTATCAAAAGTCCAATTCTCCCCTTCAGACGGTTTACCGTAAATCTCCCTAATTAGTGTTCCTTTTTTATCTTTATAATTTAATTGAGTTAGCACTGCCGCAGAAATTGTTTTTTTAAACCTTTCAACTCTTTTTCGGTCTACAGCCCCCTGTTTATCTAAATAATACCCAAGATTTTTAGGTGCGTGCGTAACAGATAACTTATCAGTTAAACTTCTTCTTTTATTGAGATTCGCAACAAGTGCAGCTCCTTTTTTATCATTTTGTTTTTTAGTAATAACCTCTCTTCTTCTTTTTTTATCTTTTGGAGTGAGAATTTTAAGACGATCGGAAACACTTTTTTTAGCCAAACCTAAATTATCGTTAGCCATGGTTTATTATTAGAATAATCCTTATATTATAGCGGAAAACCTACTTTTTTTCAATTATAATAGTCTAAAAAATAACGCTATCTTCAACGATATCCGCATCATTTAGATAAAACAACTTATCATACAAAGGACGATACGACATAAAATCATAAACCCATTGAAAAGGTTCTTGATATCTATCTCCTAAATAATACTTTTCAACCCGCACATCAATATCCAGATACCTCCGCATAAAAGTCACATCCATCGTTCCATCAATAACAAGCAAATCATTCCTGTCCACTTTTTTTTGAACACGTTCCGCCAATTCCTTCCACCCCCTATTCTGCACCCACGGCCGCGTCGTTCGCGAATAAGTGCAGCTCATACAAAAATCCGGCACTTTATACTCCCCCGCCCGCCCACTATCAATCCATTCACTCTCCACCCAAATATCATCACGAATATGCGTATTATAAGTATAAATAAAGGAGTGAGTAAGCACCGCCGCAACAACAAT
>JAHJTR010000089.1 GCA_018829865.1 Patescibacteria group bacterium
AGGAAGTAGGGGGGGTGGAAGTAGCGGGGGTGGACGGCGGTCCTGGTAAGTGGCCATCAAACATAACAGATTCATAATGAAACTTCGCCTATACCTCCAATTTGGAGCATAGACGAGGTTGGTTCGGATACAAACGAGCTATATGAAATAAATTATTTTTTGCCCCTATGGAAAACGAAATAAGCAACGAATACATTGAAAATGCGATAAACGAGCTGGTGAAATTCTTTGGAATTAAAGAACCCCTTTCTAGTGAAAATATTTTTTCTTTAATAAGAAACAGTAAGGTCAAAGATGCAATGAAATTGATAGCTCGCCAGCTTGACCTACCTATTGATATTAACATTACTAATGTTCCAAATGGTTACAGGTCTCAAGGAGGTGCTAATCAATTTCAAAGCACGCACTTAGTAGGAATTAGTCAGCACGGCTCGCGGGGGAGTGAAGGAATTACTGCTCAAGTTAGTATACCAGGCAATTTGCCATTTTACGGATCCTCGACGTTAAACGGCTACCCAATAAATGTTAAGATAAGCGAAAATTGCACAGAACATCCAGTAGTATTTTCAATGATTATGGCACACGAACTTTCGCACGTTTTACTGTATTCATTGATGCACCCTAAAAAAGATAATGAATTTTATACAGACCTTCTCGCTATAATGCTTGGGTTCCAAAATATATTTCAAAACGGACGCAAAATTACGACCAGAGAAGAAATACCCGAATTTATGAGTACAACAATCATGACAACAACCACTTCCTATGGCTATTTATCAGATGAACAATTTAATTTTGCTCTAAATAAGATAAATCTGATTTTAGAAAAAAATAAGGAAAGAAAAAAACTTTTATTAGAGGAATTTAAAAAATTTACAAAGGTATTATCAGAGCATAAGAAAACTTCATACAAATTTAAAAAATTTTTAGAATACCTTACAAGAAATACCAACAAAAAAATCATTGGTGAAGACGGCAAAAAGATGGTGACATTTTTTCAACCCGGATATATGGACGAATTAGATTTACCGCTCAAAGAATATAAAGAGAAATTAGAAACAATCGAAAAATTCTTTAAAGAGATTTCTTATTATACAGAACAAGGGGTAAACCAACTAACAATTTATACTAATGATCTGAAAACTTATACGAACAAATTAAAAACTAAGCTCGTTCCTCTGAAAAAAAATGTTAGAATATTGAAAAAATATGTTAGCTACAAATATAGGATAAAACTTTTTTTCTTTTATTTAAAAGGGGGCAAAAAATAATTTACATCATATAACAGCGTGTATCTGGCTACGGCTTTTATACAGAAGCCTCCGCCCATATTGCTCCTTTCAGTCGCAACATCAGATGTACGCAAAACGTTAGGCAACATAAAATAATTTAGGAGACAAAAGATGAATGAACTAGAAGAAAAGTATTCAAAACTTAGCGATAATGAGCTGCTGATTATGGTATATTTTGAGAGTTCGGACTACACCGAAGAAGCAATAAAAATTGCTAAATCAATTCTAGATAAAAAAGGACTAAGTCAACCAACAGATGAAATTTTACAGCACGCCAAAAACCATCAAACACGGATAAAAAAATCAGAAGAAACCAGTAGGGATATATTTGGAGAAAAGAAATTAAAACAAGCAGTCCAAAAGAGAGATTATTACTTTATTGGGAAATGGTTATTTTGGATTGTAGTTGGTTCTGGTATCTATTCGGCACTAACAGGAATAAAAGAAGCAACGTATATTCATCCACTATGGTCTCCATGGATGCTATTCTTTTTAGAAATATTTTTAACGATCGCAATATTTGGAATAATTCCTATCGTTTTTTTCATTGCATATAGTTTGAGGCTTTCTTCAGGACAAAGAAAAGAAAAAGGATTATTTTTGTTTATGCCAAAATACGTTCTTTTTGTTTATGGAATATCATTACTTCTTTTTGTTGTTTTTCTTATATTGCCAAGATTATGACTTTTACGTCGCCTAACAGCGGACAAAAAGGAAATCAGAAATTTTCCCAAATTGCCTTCGGCGGAACTTCTTTTATGATAGGAACGTTATCTGCTCATTGCGGGCAGAAAAAGGAGGTTAGATGGTATGAAGTCCAAAGCAATGTTGCTTATGTATCTGATTTCGGTTTTGTTTTTCCTCTTCATATTAGCTATCAGTGTTGATGAATCTTTGGCTCAACAAAAAGGTTCAAGGAGCAGTTACAAATCTTACAAAGGTGCCAAGGCTATCGATGGAGATACATACAAGTACAAGGAAAAATCTTATAGAATACAAGGATATGATGCCCCCGAGATTGGACAGCCCGGATCGAGGCAAGCAACTAAGAGTTTGCAAAAAAGACTTGATTCTGGCAATTATAAGTATAAGCCAGTTGCTAAAGATGTTTATGGAAGAACTATCGTGAAAGAGCAGAAAAAATAAAGGAGGCCAGAATGAGTATCTATGTAGGCAATTTAGCACGCGAAGTTACCGAAGATGATCTGCGGCAAGCATTTGCATCATTCGGACAGGTTACATCCGCCAGAATCATCACGGACAAGCTCAGTGGTGA
>JAHJTR010000090.1 GCA_018829865.1 Patescibacteria group bacterium
CAAACTTCCCTGTTTTTTGCCATTATTATTTCGTTCTTTTTCAAGTTTGCTTTTCAAAGCCTTAATCTTCTTCTCCAATCCTTTCCTCAATTTATCATTACCCTTATTACTTTTCTGTGATCCTTTTAACTTACCTTGCAGATTTGTTATTTGATCTCTTAAATCCTTCTGCGTCAATTTATTCGCATTATTTCTACCTCGCTCCGCTTCTAATTTCCCTTTAAGCGTTTTTATTCGCTTATTCAATCTCTCCTGCTCTGCTTGATTCGTCTTATCCTTGCCCTGCTCCGCTTTCAGTTGATCTTGCAAACCCACTATTTGCCCTTTAAGTTTGTTCTGATTTTGCCTGTTAGTATCACGAACTCCGGCTAACTCACCGTCTAAAACCGCAGCCCTCGCCTCACTTTTCTTAAATTTTTCTTCCGCAGCAAGCAAACCTCTATCTTTAGCACTCAATCTCCCTGTCGCATCTCTCAATGTCTCTTCCAGCCCCGATATTTTAGCTCCTTGACCGGCGATAATAGTATCTTTCCCTTTTATCTGCCCCAATAATCTTTGCCTCTCCCTCCTAAAGTTAGCAGTTAAACCTTGTTTGTGCTTCTTAAATCCATCTTTAAGGTTCCCTATAGCTTTCTTTTTTCCCTCCTCAAACTTCTTTCCCAAATCATTTTTCTGTTTTTTCAAAGCAGCCCTCTTCGCATCCTCAAGTTGCTTTCTTAAATCCTCCAATTGCTTTTTATACCGTTTTCTATCAGCAATGCGTTTCCTATTAAAATCTTCCTCCATCTTACGTTTTGCCTCATCCCTTCGATTTTTTTCCTCTTTAAGCTTTCTCTCAGCATCCAACCTCTTTTTCTTTTCAGCTTTAATCCGATCAAGCCATTGCTGTCTCTCATTTTTTCGCTTATCCAATTCCTCTTTTTGTTTAGCCACTAGCGCCCTCAGTTCACGCAATTCCTTTTCTCTTTTTTTTCCCTGTTCATCAAGCAATCTCTTCCTTTTTTTCTCACTATCAATCTCAGCTCTTGTTCTCCTGGCCACAATCTTTTTTCTCCTATTAAAAATCCCCTCCAAATCTCTCAGAAGAGCACTCTCAAAACTATAATACCTCCCATTCAAAAACAAAATTCCGTTACTAATCCTCATTTCCTGATCAGGATGAACCAAATTCACATTCAATCCTTTTTTAGCCAAATCCCTCAATATTCTAAAAGAATGAATCTGAATTAATCGCTCTTTCTGATCATCGTCAATATTAACTCCCTTATACACAACCGATTCCAAATAATTAAAAATCGCTTTCGGCAAAATATCAACGTAACTTCTGTCCTCCCTCCCCGGAATGTTTTTTGAATATCTATACTTTTTAAATATCGCAACAAACTCCTTATCCTTTTTGTTAAGCCGTTTTTCCCACGACAAATCCTCAAAACTCACATTTTTATATGCCCGCTTATATCGTCTCTCAAACCTGCCATATAAATTTTTATATTCTTTTATAATCTGTTTCTGAGCAGCACTGGGCGCAAAACCGGGATATTTTTTAATCGCCGATTGAACCTTCCCCCTTATTGATTCGGATGATACAGACATTTATTTGGCTAAATTTATCTTATTATTATACCACATTTCAACTACTCAAAAATAGCTTTTATAAGACAAAAAGTCTAAATCAATTCACATTTTGTCAACTTTAAACAACACTAAAATGATCATACCCGCCAGGCATCGACCGTTCAACCTCATCTTCCACCAGCACCGGCTCATCATTCCCGCCAATTATCTCCCCAATAACATAAAAATCCTCATTTTCCCTAAACCCCTTTTCCCCCTGCAATTTCTCAAGTTTTTCAGAGGAGATAGTAAACATCAGCTCAAAATCCTCACCCCCACTCAAAGCAAAATTTAAAGCCCGTTTTTTAACGTAGGAGGAGGCAAACACCGCCTCATCAAGCATGGGAATTTTATCCGCAAAAATACGAGCACTGATTTTGGAAGGACTAAAACCATCATCAGTCCCTCCATGCCGATCGCTCTCCGCAAAATCCACTTCCTCCAACCTCGCATTACTCTCCTCGCAAATATGCCTAATCTCAGAACCAATCCCATCGGACACATCAATCATCGCCGAAACATAATCGGCCAAAATCGGACCTTTAACACCCTGCGCCTTTGGCTCCAAATACTTGCGCACAACTTCAGCATAATCAGAATTCCATTTCGCCTCCTGCCCATCTTTCAAAAAAAGCTCCAACCCGGCAGCACCGTTACCAACATTTCCCGTAACACAAACCGCATCCCCCACCTTAGCCCCACTCCGCAAACAAAGCCGCTCTTTCGCAACCTCACCAACCACAACTACATCAATCACGATTTTCTCGCCATGAGTGGTATCCCCTCCTGCCAAAACAATATTATATTTTTTACAAGCTTGAAAAATCCCCTCATACAAATTTTCCAAAAAATCAGTACGTTTACCGGCAATCCCCGGCACACACACGCTCACAAAAACAAATTTCGGCATTCCACCCATAGCAAAAATATCGCTAACACTACACTCAATCGCCTTCATACCAACCTGCTGATCGCTAAACCAATCCAGCCTAAAATGATCACCCTCGGCAAACATATCAGTCGAAATCAATTCATACTTATCACCTCGATCAATAACCGCAGCATCATCACCAATACCAACAATCAAATCATCACTTTTCAAAGCATTCGCTTTTATATTCCTAATAAAATCACTTTCTTTACGCATGTGCTAAATTAATTTGTAAATTTTGTTGTTTATTCGGTCCAAGCAAATCCATTATACCCTGCATTTGAGCAACCAACCTCTTTCTAAACGTTTTCTCAGTTAAAACCAACATAAAATTTTGATAATTCTCATCTGCCAGAGCACACAATCTATTAATTGCAAAAATCTTCACCCCCTGCAACTCGGTCATAGTAAGCTTAAAAAGTTCATTAACCAATTTTTTAATATATCGCTCATCTCCAAGCACACTAAAAATAAATTCACGCAAATCATTGTCTATAATATTTGTACAAAATTCCCCCACAGCTTCAAAAAAATCATCGCGATGATAATTCGCCATTCCATAATTATGCGCAGTTTCAAAAATACCGTTCAAAACAAGAATAATCCTTTTCACATCCTCATGCCTAGATAATTCCAAATCATAATCCCCAATTATTTCATCTTTCGCCTCATAAAAAATTCCTATTTTTTCCTTCAATAATTGAGCCAATTTATGAGATAAAGGAGATTTATCTGCTTTAGCCAAAAAAATGGACCCCAAAAAAGGTGAATTCTTCCCATCGGTTTCATACAAAGGAGGACATTCATCATAAAAATCCCACAGTATTTTTTTTCTTCCCACCAAAGATAATTGAGCCACGGGAATATCTGCCACAGCACACAATTCTTCAACATCCTGCTGACTTAAAATCCCCTGCAAATACATAATAGCAATTAAATCATGAACTAAAGCATCAGAGCGCACATCCTCCTTAGACTCCAAAGAGGAAGCAGCAACTGATTCAAACTCAGCAAAAACATCATCTTTAGGACATACCGTTTCTATCCATGGTGGTTCTTTATCAGCCCTTAACGAGTCCCCTGAATCA
>JAHJTR010000010.1 GCA_018829865.1 Patescibacteria group bacterium
CATGGTTACTACTGCCGGAAAGTCCTCAACTTCAAAGAACCACATCGCTTCAGTTTCAGATAGATGCAAATATTTAACATCAACAACCCTTTTAATTTTTGCCGCAAGCACCTGCGCCGCGCCCCCAATCGTCTGCAAATACACAGCCTTATTTTTTTTTAGTGACTTAAGAGTTTTCTCACCCATTCCGCCTTTCCCCATTATCGCTTTCACTTTATATGTGCTAATAATCTCATCCTCATAAGGCTCCTCTCTTATAGAAGTAGTTGGACCTGCCGCCAGCACTCTGTATTCATCACCCGTCTTCAAAGTTATTGGCCCACAGTGATAAATCAGTCCTCCCTTAAGATCAATCTTCGGTTTCTTTTTAGTTAATAATTTATGGAGATAATCACGCGCAGTCACAATAATTCCTGAAAGAAGCACACGATCGCCAATTTTTAATTTAGCCACATCACTATCCTTAAGCGGTAGATTGATTTTATGAAACATTAATATAAAAATTTACTAATATTAAATGATTTATCCAAAAGAACACCCTGCCGGCGGAATGCCCAGCACATATAGCTTACGGTAACAAAATAACTGGCGGCAACGCGGTTTAAGTGACCGATTTTGACCGACAAAACAGTTGAATTGCCCCCCATACCCATAGGCCCGATATTAAGAGAATTACACTTTTTCAATATCGATTCCTCCATCTTTGCAAGCCCCGAAGAAGTATTTTTATCATTCAATTTTCTAAACAACTGATTTTTTGCATGAGCATAGCCGGTCTCTCTATCTCCACCCAAGCAAACTCCCAAAAAACCAGGCGAACAGCCAAATCCCTGCGCTTTCTGTACAGCTCCCAAAATCGCTTTCTCAGCTGCAACAAAATGATCCTCTGAAACAAATCCATGTTCCATCACCGAATACTGACGTGACACATTCTCGCATCCTCCACCCTTAAGTATCAAATAAATATATGTTTTACTACCTCTGGAGTTTTCATACTTTATTTGAGGGGTCCCAGGGCCCAAATTATCACCCGAATTAACGCCTGTCACCGCATTAATAGAATTTTTTCTCAAAATCCCTTCTTTCGTCGCCTTGGCAACAGCTTTTTTAATAGCTGCCTCTATCTTCCCATGATCAGTTTTAATTGGGCAAAGAACCTTAAAAATCAAATTCCCCGTATCCTGGCAAATAGGCTGCTTTTTTAGCTTTGCCATCTCATTATTCTCCAGCATCACCTCCAAGCACTCCTTGGCTCTCGCATTCTTCTCATTTTTCAAAGCATTCTTAAGCGAGCTCACAACATCTCTGGGAAGAGAGGTTGAGGTCTTTCTTATCAATTCCAAAACTGATTTTTCCAGATTATTGACCATTAAAATTATTACAACTACTAATAAAATAGAATGTTAAAAATTGATCTATTTATCGTCCTCTGCGGTCGCTTCTTCAAGCTTTATCAGTTTTTGCCATCTCGTATCAACTTCCTTTTGCAGAGCATCAATTATATGTTGATTCTCAGGTTTGAGCAAGTGTTTAAATCTGCCCTGATTCTCTAACCATGCGATAATCGGTAATTTTTCTTTCGGCATATAAGTTATTTTAAACACCCCATTTTCAACTTCATAAAGCGGCCAAAAACAGGTATCCACAGCAGTCTGCGTAATCTTCAGCCCGGTTTGAGTATCGGTTTTCCAACTCGTAGGGCAAACAGATAAACAGTTAATAAATGCTGGTCCATCAGCCTTAAAAGCCTTATCCGCTTTTTTCATTAAATCAAAATGATTTGAAGGAGACGACTGGGCAACATATGGTATATTATGCGCCGCCATTATCATAGTTAAGTCTTTTCTAAACTGCTCCTTGCCTGTATGAGCCTCGCCCACCTGAGATGTAGTTGTGAAAGCTCCGTAAGGTGTGGCCCCCGATCTCTGATACCCGGTATTCATATATCCCTCATTGTCAAAACAAACATACACAAACTTATGCCCTCTTTCAGCCGCACCCGATAACGCCTGAAGGCCAATGTCATATGTTCCTCCATCACCGCCGACAGCCATAAACAATGTTTTTTTCTGGTCACCTGACAATTTGCCTTGTTTCTCAAGCGACTTATGCATAGCCTCAACTCCCGCAATCACACTCGCGGCATTACCGAACAAAGAATGTATCCAAGGCACGTTCCAAGCCGTATAGGGATAAGCTCCGGTACAGATTTCAAAACAACCCGTAGCATTTGAAATAACCAGAGGATTATCAGTCACAGACATTATTTGCCTCATAATCACACTTATCCCGCAACCCGGACATAGCCTATGCCCGGCTTCAAGCCTTGTTGGACATTGAGACAATTTTTTTAAGTTTGCATTAAACATTATTCATTTAAATTAAGAAATCGGAGTTTATCTTCTTTTACCTCATCAAGAGAAGAGAGCAAAAACTCAAACACCTCATCATAATGGCTGGGATAAGTCTCCCTCGAACCAATTCCATGAATGAAATTATAAACTTTCGGTCTTTTTCCCACATTAAAAAGAGCTGTCACTATCTCTGTACACAAAGGTCCATACTTAGCACCTTGAGGCATAGATCTATCAAGAACAGCAACCGCCTTTAATCCCTTTAACTTCTCCACAATTTCAGTATCAGGAAAAGGCCTGAATAATTTTGGCCTGAGAAGTCCGATTTTTTTACCACTTTCCCTCATGTTTTCAGTAACCCCAAGAGCCGTACTATAACTGCTGCTCATAAGAACAATGGCAACATCAGCATCCTCCAACCCATACTCTTCATAAACTTTACTATAATCACGACCCGTAATTTTTTCAAATTCCTCGCCAACACTTTTCATGACATCATAAGCGCAGTTAATACCCTCAAGCTGCTGTCTTTTTATCTCGAAGAAAAAATCAGGCTTAACGGCAGCACCATAAGTCACCGGATTATCAATATCCAACAGAGAATCAACAGGCTCAAATTCACCCAAAAACTTCTTCACAACTTCATCATCCTCAACCACAACACTATCTAATGTATGAGTATTTTGAAATCCTTCAATGCAAACCATCACCGGAGTCCGCACATCTTTATGCTCAGCAATTCTAATCGCCTGAATTGTCAGATCATAAGCCTCTTGGGCATTTTTAGCATAAACCTGCACAAAACCACTATCCCTTATCGCCATACTATCCGAATGATCGGTATGAATGCTAAGAGGGGAAGATAAAGCGCGATTTCCATTAATCAAGACAATCGGCAGTCTAAAACCCGAAGCGCAAAAAAGCGCCTCAGCCATATAAATAAGCCCCTGCGATGCCGTCGCCGTCATAACCCGTCCACCCGAAGCAGACGCCCCGATACATGCGCTCATGGCACTATGCTCAGATTCCACGGTCACGAATTCAGTTTTAACTTTTCCATCAGCCACGAATTTCGAAAACTTCTCGACTATATGAGTTGTAGGCGTAATTGGATATGCAGCCACCACATCTGGATTAATTTGCCTCATAGCTTCAGCTACAGCATCCGCCCCATTCAAAAATAGTTTTTTTGACATATTATATTTCTTTATTTTTTTCATCAGTAAAAAACAAACACTTGGTAGGGCAAGCCTCAACACAAAACCCACAATCTTTACAATGCTCCAAATCAACACCCTTCATATTCCCATCTTTATCGACCAAAATGCAATTATCAGGACACACCGGCCAGCACAAATTACAATTTATACACTTCTCGGGATCAAAATTAAGTTTTTTATTAGTCCAATTACCAGTCTTATACAATATCGAATTTCCGCCATCCTTAATAATCCCGGCCCGGTCAATTTCGCGCCACGACTTCGTCACAAAAGGATCCTTTTTTCCCTTAGCCTGAGGAATATCATCCATAGACTGATAGCTGGCATCATACGGCTTGTTATTTGTTTTTTTATCCTCAGTCATAATTTTTATTTTTTTTGAGCGGCCTCAAACCCAAGATTGAAAGCCTTAATATTGGCATCCACCACCGGTTTAGGTAGCGATTTAATTAACCATTTTCCTAAAGAAGCAGCAAACTCTTCTTGCCCCGTAATTCCGGTAGCCTTAATAAACGCCCCAAGCATGGGAACATTCGGCACATGTTTGCCTATTTCGGCAATCGCAATTCCACTCGCATCCACATGCCATATCTCTCCCTCACATAAATCATCAAATTTAGTCGCCGCCTGAGTGGTATTCATAATCAACTTCCCATCATGCTCAAGATTATCAAGTATATCATCATAAGTTTTTTCGCCTCCACTTATAATTGAAGTATCAAGGAGTAATATCACGTTAGG
>JAHJTR010000091.1 GCA_018829865.1 Patescibacteria group bacterium
AAATAGAGCTAAATTTAATAAAATCGTTCTAATTATGCTCTTTTACCTCCATTTTAATCGTGCAGATTAAAAAACTTGTTTTTTTAGTTAAAATAAGCCAATATATTGATGTCGTTTTAAATTAAACGCAACACTAGTGACGCGAACGTTGTAGGAAATAGTAAAATTATATACCCAATGTCAAAAAAATCAGACCAACAATTTACAGAGCTTCTGGAAACAGCCAAAACAGACCCAAATATTATTGGTTTTTTTCTAGGTGGTTCACGTGGGAAAGGTTTTGAAAATGAACTGTCAGACTACGATCCACTCATGATAGTAAATGACGAGATGATAGACGCATATAAAAAGAAATATGAAGACATGAAATTTGAAGATATTGATTTATCCGTTATCTCACTATCAAATTTCAAAACCTACGCGGAATGGGGCAGTTCGGAAGAGTGGGACAGATACGATTTTAGTCATGTACAAGTTCAAGTAGATAAAAATGGAGAAATTCAGAAAATTGTAAACGAGAAAGGTGTCATTCCTGACGACAAACGTGATAATTTTGTCCGGTGGTCAATCGATTCATATATCAATCATGTTTTTCGCTCAGTAAAATGCATCCGTAACAAGAATAAAACAGGCGCCCGCCTAGCAGCTTATGAATCCATCCCCAACTTTCTAAACGTAATTTTTGCACTGGAAGGCAGAATAAAACCTTTTAACGATTATTTAGAAAAGGAACTCGAACAGTTTCCCCTTAAAAAATTGCCAATTAAAAGGGTAGATCTATTGGAGAAAATTCTAGCTATTATAAATTCCGCGGATCTATCAACACAGCAAAATTTATTAAAAATGGTTGAAGATGTTTCCCGCAAGGAAGGTTTTGGCCAAACATTTGACGACTGGGAGGGCAAGGACAAGTGGGCTATGGAGTTCCGCCCTTAATAATTACGTAAATATAGGATGTAACGTAAAAAAACAGTGCCTATTTGATGCGTTTCACTCATTTCCTAATCAATCCGCTCAAGTATTTTATGATATTCCTTACGATCAAGCAGGGAAGTCAAAACAAAAAATCCGGTGAACAAAAACGGAACAATCAAGAAAGTCCAATTCATCTCCAAAAACACATTAAATACGGCATGCAAACTTACAGCTATAAGCAATCCTTGTGCACGCTTAGTTTGTTCAAATATCTCCTGAGATTTAAGTCCCAATATTTTATGCAAAAAGCTGACAAATTTCCCCCGATTAGCCTGAATTTCTTCTCTCCAAAAAGGCTTTGAAAAATACGCCACACCATAATAATATCCATAAATCCCTGAGAAGAAAACATGGGCGAAAGTTGAGAAAATTGAACGAAAAACAAACGGAATAAACAAACTCTCAATGCTTTGATTTTGCCAAATATAAAAGAAATACAAAATATTCTCCACAAAACTAAATCCAAGCGCGGCAATAATGCTATAAATAATCGCATCATCCACGCTTTTAAAGCTGCCTCGATCAACTATCCTTACCACTAGATTCTTACTGTATTCTTCAATAACCCCAATAATCATAAACATGACAATCACACTAATCGGAATCATTATGATGTTTTCCAGCCCCAAATAACTATCCGCGAAACGATTGGAAAACTGAAAAATATCCATAAACGGGAAAAATTTCCAAGACCACTTGTAAATGATAATCCCGATCACAGCTATCATCCCGCCAAAAAACGTCAGCAGAGTGAGCCTTTTTGACTGAGGGTCCTTATTATAAAATATATATCCCCAGGCAAAAGCGGGGATACTCGCAAGTACCGAACAGACCCCTAATTTCCAAATTGTGCTTAAATCACCCATAAATAGTCATAATTAATCTCGTAATTATAACACAAACAAGCTTATTATGCAATTATCTAGGACTGTGTCAATATTCCCTCGTCTACATTGTATATCGTCGCATTTTTTATATTTTCAAGAGGCTGATCGGTAGTTGTAATAATGACCTGATATTTTTCCAGCATATCGAATAATGCCTTTTGCCTAGCCATATCCAGCTCACTAAAAACGTCATCAAGCAGCAAAACCGGCATCGCATCGCATTCTTGCTTAAATAAATCAAGCTCACAGAGTTTAAGAGTCAGTAGGGCAGTCCTGATTTCACCCCTCGACCCATAAATGGCCAACTGCCTCTTATTCTGCAAAACCTCAAAATCATCTCTATGAGGCCCTTTTCTGGTGTTTTTACGCAGAATATCGCCATCTATCCCCGCCATCAGATGCTCCTCAAATGATTGTTTCATGGCTTTGTTGTCAGCGCCCGCCGCATTGCTACCGTTTCCAGCATCTCCACTCCCACCTTGGTTATGCCTAATCGACGGCAAATACTTAATTTTCAGCGAAATATCATCATTCGTAATGGTTTTAGCCAATTTTTCAACCGAATTATTAAAAAAATCAATCGCCATCTGCCTCCGTGCCATCAATTTACACCCCAAATCCACCAATTTGTCATTCCAAAAACCAAGCTCATCTTTATTGGATTTTTCCATGTTAATCTGAGCCAGCAGCGCATTCCTCTCCTTCAAAATCTTCTGATAATCACTCAAAACATACAAATACCCGCGATCAATTTGCGAAAGCAAAATATCAAGATACCGCCGCCGATGCCTCGGACTACCCGTTATTATCTTCAGATCATCCGGAATAAAAGTCACCGTTTTCAAATTCCCAATATAATCGCGCGCCGGCAAAGTATTATGATTATACTTAAATTGAGTCCTTTTTTGAGGAGTTAGCTCAAAATAAGCCTCCGTCAAATGCGTTTCATCTTTATCATCCACCGTTTCGCCCGAAATTTTAAAATACGTCTGGTCCCACTTAATCAAATCCAAACTCCTCTGCGCCCTAAAAGATTTCGTCAGCGCCAGCACATAAATACTCTCCAAAAAATTCGTCTTCCCCTGAGCGTTTTTACCTTTAAGAACGGTAATTCCATCGCTCAGTTCAATCTCAATATCGTTCAGATTGCGAAAATTCGTAAATTTAATTTTTTTAAGCTTCATACAATTTAAATACGGTGTTTTGAGGGTTTAAGCAAGGGGTTTGTTATTAAATTGTTGACTTTATGTTTCCACAATGATACCATTATGTACTACAAATGATATACATTTAAAATAAAAAAATATTTCTAACCAATTTTATCATGACTCCAACAACCATCCGCATAGAAGATGCCACAAAGGAAAAGGCAAAAAAAATAGCTGCAGAGCTAGGTTTAAGTTTTAACTCCTTAATTAATTCTCTGTTAAAAAAAGTAATTCGAGATGGCGGTGTAGATTTGAGGAATATGGCTTTGACAGAAAATGGTTTTACTTCTGAATTTGAAGAAAAAGTCATTGCTACTGATAAAAAAGGAGATTATAAGCAGTTTGATTCTGTTGATGACATGATTAAAAATGCTAAATAATGAAAATCGAATATTCGAAGCAATTTCTTGTCGATGTTGCTAAACTATAATCTAAGCAAAAAAATCAATTAGGCATTCGTCTTTCACTTTTTCAAAAACAGCCAACGCACCCGACTCTTCGTAATCACAAATTAAAAGGTAAATTGAAGGCTTATTGCAGCATTAACATTACCGGGGACATTAGAGCTGTTTACAGAATTGAGGAATTAGATAAAAAGGAATCAACAGTTAAATTTGTTCGACTGGGGAGTCATAGTGAGTTATATAGTTAAGACAATGGAACAATCAATACCCAAATTTCCCACTTTTTCTTGCAAACCAAAGGCAAGCCTTTTAAGATAAGAAAGCTCAATTCATAATAATTAAATTTAAATAAAGATGTCTAAGAAAGAAAAATCAGATGTAGACTTGGATGCAATGCGCCATTCCTGCTCACACGTCTTAGCGCAGGCCGTACTTGATATGTTCCCGGAAGCGAAACTTGGCATCGGTCCGACGATTGAGAACGGTTTTTATTATGATTTTGATTTACCACGCACACTAATCCCCGAGGATTTGCCGATTTTAGAAAAGAAGATGAAACACATCATCAAGCAAAACCAGCAATTTGTGCACTACGAAACCCCTTCCGAAGAAACCATCAATTTTCTCCAAGATGGCGGGCAGCCTTATAAAGTGGAATTAGCCAAAGAATTAAAAGAGCGAGGCGAAGAAACAATAAGTTTTTACGAA
>JAHJTR010000092.1 GCA_018829865.1 Patescibacteria group bacterium
GCATCGAACCCGGCATCTATTTACCAAATAAATTCGGTGTACGAATTGAGGATTTATACTTTGCCTAGCTGCCATATCAAAACAGCAAAAATGCCTTTACATAAACGATTAAATCAATTCAGAGCACCCCCATAAACCTTGCCTTTAATACCTTAAAAATGTATAAATTGTATATTGCAAAATAATCCATTTAAAAGATGTGCGGAATTTTCGCCTATTACGGTCAAGAGAAAAAATCAGTTTCCATGGTCATAGAAGGCCTGAAAAAACTTGAATATAGAGGATATGATTCGTGGGGAGTAGCAGCCGCAAATCAAGATGACTTTTTCATAAAAAAGGCTGTCGGTAAAATCGGCAGTTATAAATATAAAGAGAGTGATTTCCCCGAATCCAAGATGATTATGGGCCATTCAAGGTGGGCTACTCACGGAGGTGTTACTGAAATCAACGCCCATCCTCACTCCACCGAAAATAACGAAATTGTGCTTATTCATAACGGAATTATTGATAATTATTTGGACATAAAAAAGAATCTTGTCACCAAAGGCCATATTTTTATATCAGAAACCGACACCGAAGTTTTAGCGCATCTTATTCAAGAATATTATGAAGGAGATTTAGCCGCAGCCGTCCAAAAATCACTCAAAGAAATCAAAGGACGCTATGCAATTTTAGTAATGGCAAAAGACAATAATAAATTAATTGCCGCAAGACGTGGTTCCCCCTTAATCATCGGCGTTAACAAAAAAAATAACGAATATTTTATCGCCTCAGATGTACCCGCTTTTCTGCAACATACAAAAAGTGTCATTTATCTCGATGATAATCAAATGGCTCAAATCGACAAAAGTGGAATAATTTTTAAGGATTTAGAAACCGACAAACAGGTCGAAAAAAGAGTCATTGAGGTCAGTTGGAACAATGAAGAAGCCGAAAAAGGAAAACACAAACATTTTATGATCAAGGAAATCCTGGAACAAAAAAACACCTTAAAAAAAGCCATCGATCAAGATGACCAACAAATAATAAAAATCGCAGACGAAATTAAAAAAGCATTCGGAACCTATCTTGTGGGATGTGGAACCGCCGGCAAAGTTTGCCTCACCGGAACATATTTCTTCGCAGAAATCGCCAAAAAACACATCAACTTCGAATTCGGTTCGGAATTCCCATATTTTAAAGATTTTATTAGAGAAGGAAGTCTGCTCATAGTAGTTTCTCAAAGTGGGGAGACAGCCGATACTTTAGAAGCAATTGAAGCCGCCAAAAGTAAAGGAGCTAAAATTCTCGCAATTGTGAACGTAGAAAGCTCAACAATGGCCAGAGAAGCCGACCATACTCTATTATTAAACGCCGGACCCGAAAAAGCCGTAGCATCAACAAAAGCAACAACCGCCCAGCTAGCCATTCTCTACCTATTATCTCACGCCTGCAACGGAGGAATAACTGAAGGAAAACAAATCCTGGTCCGCACAGCAGCCGAAATCAATGACATGCTCAATCCACGCTACGAAGAGCATATTTCCAAACTGGCTGAAAAAATTAAATCCGTCGAAAGCATGTACATTATAGGCCGAGGCAGCAATTATCCGATGGCACTCGAAGCCGCAATAAAACTGCAAGAAGTCTCATATATCCATGCCGAAGGTTTTGCGGGAGGAGAGTTAAAACATGGGCCAATAGCTTTAATAACCAAAGGTACACCATGCATTGCCCTGGTAGCCAACGACGAAACCAAATCCGACATCATCAGTAATGCCACAGAAATTAAATCTCGAGGAGGCTACATTATCGGCATCGCACCGGAAAACAACGAAGTCTTTGATTATTGGATCAAAGTGCCGGATGTGGGCACGGCATCTCCTATAGTAAATATTATTCCTATTCAGATTTTGGCTTATCAATTGGCAGTATTAAGACAGAACAATCCGGATATGCCTAGGAATTTGGCTAAGAGTGTGACAGTGAAATAAACGTCAAAAGTCCAATCCTCCTGAATACATAACGATTCTACGCAACAATTTTCCCCGGGGATTTCTCGGCAACTGTTTTATGGGGATAGCTGAAATTCATCGGAGCAGAATTTTGTGTTGTGTTGGAGCAGGATTGCATCCTGCTTCTTGACATCCATGGAGCCCGATACAATCGCGCTCCAACTACGATTGCGAAAAAAGCAGGAATTACAAATGAAAGAACCAACTAAAATCCCCTAATCACAAACATCTAAAGCTCCCCTTATAATCACCCCCTATTTATGCTATAATAACCTAAGTTATCAAAACAAAATGACCCAAACAGAACCCAAAAAACAAATAGATGCAGAGATTGCCAAATATGAGCAATTCATAAAAAAAATTACTGAAGCTTTTAATAGCAAATGTGATGAGCTTTATGGTAAAAGCAAAAAAAGCCATGATAGAGCCACTTTAGCCGAAGACGCCGAACACGCAACACAAATAATCGCTGAATTTAAAGTGGAACTTGGTAAAATTAAAGCCCAATTAAAACAAACGCTTGAAACCAATGATAAACGCTTTCTCAAACATATTGAAAAAGTTTTTTCACGCATCGAGCAAGCACAAAGCATGCAAGAAATAGAAAATCAGCTAAAAGAAATAAAATGAAAAACTCACATAAATTAATATTTTTCTCAAAACAGACCCCATCTTTTGAGCTAGCTGGAGGACAAAAAGACATGATCAAAGAAACCGGCAAACAGCTGGATTCTCTTTTACAAACAACAAAAGATGAAGGAGCCGCAATGGCAAAACAAAGTATTGATACAGTAAGAAAAATCGCAGCAAAAACCACCGATTCAGAAAAAGAAAAAGAGATCGAACCAAATCCATACACACACGCTAACGAAATATTAATCAATCAAGTAGCAGAAGGTGCAGATTCCGCATTGAATAATATCGTTAATCTGAAACTCACACTAACTGCAGCCCTAAGCAACCTCAATCAAGCGATCAAAAACTCAATCGAACAAATTCAAAAAGAAGCCATAGGCGCCATGCCACCTCTAGAGAAAAAAGATTTCGCAGCCGACATCAAAGAATTATTCAAATCGGATGATCCGGCAATTATAAAAAGAAAAGCTCAAGAACTAGCCGCAAAAATGCGCAAAATATATCAAAGTCTACAAAAAGCAAGCATTCAAATCGACATCTCCAATTAAGCAACAAATGAAAAAAACAAAAATAATCTGCACCATAGGCCCCGCTTGCGAAAGCCAAGAAACACTTGAAAAAATGATTCATGCCGGAATGAATGTCACCAGACTCAATTTTTCACATGGCTCATACGATCACATGAAGCTACTTATTAAAAATATCAGAGCCGCATCAGCAAAAACAAAAGTACCGATAGCCATCCTACAGGATTTGCAAGGTCCGAAAATTCGTATTGGCAAAATGCCGGAAGCCGGCATCCTCCTCAAAAAAAATCAAATTATTACGCTGGACACAAAAATCAAAATCGGAAATGAAACCAAAATCCCCCTTCAATATAAGCAACTGCCAAAAGAAGTTAAAAAAAACCATATCATTATGGTAAACGACGGATTAATCGAATTAAAGGTGATCAGCAAGACCAAAGACACGATTAAATGTAGAGTTATCGCCCCCGGTCATCTAACCAGCAACAAAGGAATCAATGTGCCGGACGCAAAAATCCAGGCAAATCCGCTTACAGCCAAAGATCTCAAAGATCTCAAATTTGGCCTGAAAATAGGCGTTGATTTTATCGCGCTTTCATTCGTAAGAAATAGTGAAGATATAAAACATCTTAAAAAAGTTATTCAGAGAGAAGGAGGAAACGTACCGGTTATAGCCAAAATCGAGAGGCGAGAAGCCATCGAAAATTTGGAAGAAATTATTGAAACATCTGACGGAATTATGGTGGCAAGAGGAGATTTAGGCCTAGAAATCCCAGCAGAACAAGTACCAATTGAGCAAAAAAGAATTATCAAACTCTGCAATAAAGCTTCAAAACCGGTGATAACCGCGACTCAAATGCTAAATAGCATGGTGGATTATCCAAGAGCTTCGAGAGCCGAAATTTCAGACATCGCCAATGCCGTGCTCGACAAAACCGACGCCGTAATGCTCTCAAACGAAACCGCAGTAGGCAAATATCCCGTCAAAGCCACCGAAACTCTGGCCCGAGTTGCTAAAGCCACCGAAAAAATGCTCAAAAAAGTCATGGAAAACAAAGCTACATTTATCTCACCAAGTGACGTACCCCATTTCGACGCAACGTGCCTCAGCGCCACTCAAATTGCCAAAAATATCCGCGCAAAATATATAATCGCAATTACAAAAGGCGGCTACACCGCAAAAGAAATCGCTAAACACAGAGCCTACATCCCAATTATCGCAATAAGTGAATCACCGAAAGTTGAAAGGAATTTGCAAATGGTCTGGGGCGTAGTTAAATGCTTAAAGGGCAAAATTGACAAAAAAGATTATGCAAAACAGGTCATTTCACTCCTCAAAAAAAACAAATTGGTAAAAAAAGGCGACGAAATAGTAATCTGCAATTCATCAAAAAACCAAGATTTGGTAGCTACTATTCAGATTGATTAGGTTCCAAACAAGCCGAAACAAATGTATATTGCTCATAGAAATATTTATGAGTTTTTTTAAAAACTCTCTAAGAAATCCAAACACATGCTCATTCTCGGCATCGATCCAGGCACAGCCACAACCGGATTTGGGTTGGTTGAACAAAAAAGAAATCAAGTAACACACATTTCACACGGCGTAATTAAAACACATCCAACAAAGCACGCAGCTCAAAGACTTTTAGAAATCCGAAATGACCTGATCATCCTGCTAAAAAAATACAAACCCGATCACTGCAATATCGAAAAACTCTTCTTTCACAACAACGTCAAAACAGCCATGCGAGTAGCTGAAAGCAGAGGAGTTGTTTTAGTGACTCTTGAAGAATTCGGCATCCCTCACACCGAAATCTCACCCAGTCAGCTTAAATCAAACCTCACAAGCGACGGAACCGCCGACAAAAAACAAATGCAAAAAATGACCGCAATTCTCCTAAATCTAAAATCCCCTCCCAAACCCGATGATGCCGCTGATGCATTAGCACTGGCACTCTTTCCTTCCATTTAAAAAAGAAATTCGCTAATATATATTCACTAAAAAATAATTCCCCTTTTAAATATGAAAAAAGTCATCATTTTCTTAAGCGTAATCGCATCAATAAGCCTGATAATTGTGGGGCTTTTTGCCTTCAAAATCATCGAATTATCCCCCTCTGAACTAAATGAACCTTTAAGCACCGCTTTACCAAAAATCAAAGTCAGATTACCTAAAAGTGAAAATGCACAATATAATGATAATATTCAAAAAGGAGATGAGTACGCCAAAAAGGGATATGCCACTTTAGCAATTCAAGCATACACCTTAGCGAACAAAGTTTTCCCCGGCAAATACGAACCTTATCAAAAAATAGGAATCGTTTATTATGAAAACGAAAACTATGAAAAAGCCGAAGAAAATTTTATAAGCAGCCTAAAAATGGACACCAGCGACACCAAGTCTGCAGTTTATTTAAGCAAATGCTATGTAAAATTAGCTAAAATTGATGAAGCCGAAAATGCCTTGAAACAATATATTGATAAAGGATTAGAAGTTAAGCTTTATCTCTCCTACATACTACTTTCAAAAGATAAATACGCAGATGCCAAAAGCATACTCGAACAAATTGGCAATTCAACCAATGATTCAGCACAAGACAAGACAAGCAAGCAAGTAGCAGCCAAAATATTGGAATCTTTTTCCGACTACGATCTATCGCGAGGAGCGCCACCAATTTATTTACAGGCTTTATTAGCCAGAAACCTCATTCAAGTCGAAGCCTATGAATTGGCAATTCCCATGCTGGAAAAAGTTTTAAAAAATAAAAATGATTACCGAGATGCTTGGGTTTTAATCGGCTATTCATACTTAAACTCCCAAAAACCTGAGGAAGCTGTCTCGGCACTAAAAGAGGCACTCAAGCTGGCACCAGAAAAACCTGAAACCCGATACCTGCTCTCGATCGCCTACTTCTACAATAAAGATATGAATCAAGCGATAGATAATATGGAAATAGCACTGCAAAATGATTTTTCACCACGCAAAGAAGCGCTACTGAGACTGGGAGAAATGTATTTAATCGCCGAAAAACATGAATCTGCAGCAAACACCTATCAAAAACTCCTCGAACTCAACAACAGCGACGTTAATTTATTCATCAAACCCGTCTGGATTTATTTGGAACACTTGGATGACACCGATAAAGCATTGGAAATTGCCAATAAAGCCATGACCGACTATCCCAATTCCGCAATGAGCTTTAATCTGCTTGGCTGGGTACAAACCGCAAAAGGCGAATACACGGAAGCCAAAAAAAATCTTGATAAATCAATCGAGCTAGACAATCAACTGGACGCGGCCTACCTAAATCTGGGACTCTGGCATGAAAAACAGAACCAACTTGAAATGGCAAAAAAAAATTATAAAATCGCCTACGAAAAAGGTGACGGCAATTCAATCGCCAATTTAGCCGCTATTCGCTACAACGATCTTATTCGCAAAAACCAATAATATAAACTCACTTTGCCAGAATCATTCATCTACATCATTTTATTCATCTTTGGCGCCGCAACCGGCAGCTTTTTAAACGCCTTAATCTACAGAGTCCACGAGAACAAATTAAAAACAATGCTAGCCGGCCGCTCATACTGCCCAAAATGCAAAAAAAGCATCAGCTCAAAAGACTTAATTCCAATAATCAGTTATCTGCTTCTAAAAGGCAAATGCCGCCACTGCAAAAAGAAAATCAGCAAATCCTACCCCCTAACCGAACTCGCTACCGCCCTGATTTTCGTTATTTCATATGTCAACCTCCCTCAATCATTTACAAATACCACAAATCTGACTTATCTAATCATAACGCTCATTTTTTTTTCCATTATCATTTTCACCTTCGTCTACGATTTAAAATATATGGAGGTCGCCGACTCTGTGCTTTTACCGGGCATTATTTTTGCAGCTTTAGCCACAATTCACCCCCTTACACCAACAATTTTTAGCGCACTCATAGGCGCAACAATAATCTTTGGTTTTTTCTTCCTGCAAATATTAATATCAAAAGGCCGCTGGATCGGCGGCGGTGATCTGAGAATCGCAGTTTTTATGGGATTAATGCTGGGTTGGCCCTTGGCGCTATCCGGCCTGGTCATCTCTTATTTGATCGGTTCAATAATCAGCATCTTTTTGCTAATCGTAAATCGCAATTGCAAAATGAAAACCGCAATCCCCTTTGCCCCCTTTTTAAGTATCGGTACATTTTTAACCTATTTTTACGGAGCTGCAATCACGGGATGGTATTTAAGTCACACAGGATTAATCAACTAAAATTATGGAAAAAAATAAAAAAGTACTATTAATCGTTTTGGATGGCTTTGGAGAAAGCAAAAACATCAAAGGTAACGCCATTAAAAAAGCCAAAACACCCTACATAGATTATTTACGAAAAACCTACCCAGTCACACTCCTCAAAACCCATGGCAACGCGGTCGGACTACCAAATGGCAGTATGGGCGGATCTGAAGTTGGTCACTACACAATGGGCGCCGGCCGCATTGTCTGGCAGTCACTTGAAAGAATCAATCGCTATATCAAAGACGGAGATCTTTTCAAAAATAAAGTGATTCTAAAATCCCTAAAAAATGCTCAAAAAAGCGCGCTGCATCTTGTAGGAATGATTTCAGACGAAGGTGTTCATTCTCACATTAATCATCTATTTGCCCTCCTCGATTTAGCCAAAAAGAAAAAGATTTCCAAAGTCTATATTCATTGCATCACAGATGGTCGCGACGTTCCCGAAAAATCAGCCGAGAAATATTTGAAAAAAATAAATTCCCATATTAAGAAAAATAAGGTAGGAGAAATAGCAACTATAGTCGGCAGGTATTATGCCATGGACAGAGATAAAAACTGGAAAAGAACAAAAGTAGCCTATGACTTACTAACAGAAGGCAAAGGAATGGAAGCCAAAAATGCCATTGATGGCGTTAAAGAAGCTTACAAACAAGGTGATACAACGGATTATTATCTAAGACCAATCATCATCAATAAAGAAGGTCTGATTAAATCCGATGACAGCATAATTTTCTTTAACTACAGAACAGATCGAGCAAAACAATTAACCGCAAGCTTTGTAGACCACAAAAAAACATTATTCCCTCGGAAAAAAGTAAAAACCGAATTTGTTTGTTTCGGACCTTATTCAAGTATAGCCAATATCGCCTTCCCTGAAGTTAAGATAAAAAATAATTTAGGAGAAATCCTCTCAAACAAAGGAAAAAAACAACTAAGAATAGCCGAAACCGAAAAATACGCCCATGTAACATTCTTTTTTAACAGCCAGCGCAAAGACCCTTATCCCGGTGAAAAACAGATTTTAATCCCCTCACCAAAAGTCCCATCTTACGCTCTAAAACCTAAAATGAGCGCTGCTAAAGTCACATCTGAAGCTATAAAACAGATAAATAAACAACAATTCGATTTCATACTCATGAACTATGCAAATGCTGATCTTGTGGGGCATTCGGGCAATTTAGCGGCAACAGTAAAATGCGTGGAATTTCTAGACAAATGCCTAAAAAAAGTAATACCCAAAGCACTAAAAAACAGCTACGACATCCTCCTCACAGCAGATCACGGTAATGCGGAGCAAATGCTTTATCCCGATGGGAGTAAGTGTCCGGCTCATAGTTTAAACAAAGTGCCGTGCGTTTTTATCTCCTCCCAAAAAAATAAATTAAAACTCAAAAAAAACAATAATGGACTACAAGATATTGCCCCTACGGTACTGTTTCTGCTAGATTTGAACAAACCCAAAATAATGACAGGTGATAACTTAATTATCAATCAATGAAAGCAGTTATATTAGCGGGAGGATCAGGGTCAAGATTATGGCCGGTCAGCACGGATAAACTCCCAAAACAATTTCATTCACTTGTAAGCAACAAAACCCTGCTGCAAGAGACTTACAACCGATTAAATTTTTTGAAACCCGAAGATATCTATGTAGCAACAAACAAAGACTATGTCGATTTGGTAAAAGAGCAAATAGCAAATATTCAAGATGACCATATTATCGCTGAACCCGGAATGAGAGATACAGCCCCTTGTATTGGCTACGCCGCCACCATCCTCGCAAAAAAAACATCTGAAAATGAAGTAATGTGTATCATTTATGCAGACCATTTAATTCAGGATACCAAAGAATTTCAAAAGAAATTAAAAATTGCCGCCGATCAAGCTAAAAAAGAAAAAACACTCAATATTATTGAAGTCAAAGCCAAATTCCCCAATGTGAATCTTGGCTATGTAAAAATCGATAAACTGGATAAAACAATTGATGATGTTCAAATATACAAATTCGCAGGATTCAGAGAAAAACCCGATTTAGAAACCGCAAAAAAATTCGTTAACTCCTTCAATTACCTGTGGAATACCGGTTATTATGTTTGGCGAATTGATTCAATTCTCAGTGAATTCAAAAAACACGCACCTGATCTGTATAGCAAATTAATGAAAATCAAAGAGGGATTAGGCACGGATAATGAGAAACAGATCACAAAAGAGCATTACAATGCCTGCAACAAAATCTCAATCGATTTTGCAATCATGGAAAAAGTGAATCACAATAATGTCAGAATCATTCCCGCAGATCTGGGTTGGAGCGATATTGGCACCTGGGAATCCTTGTACAAAGAGCTTCCTAAAAACAAAGACGGCAATGTTGAAAAAGGCGGTTTTATTAAAGATAACTGCAAAAACTCACTCCTTTATAATTATGAAAATGGGAAAAAAATCGCAGTTATTGATCTGGAAGATATCGCTGTAATAAATACAAAAGACGGTTTAATAATTTGCCCGAGAAAATCCAGTCATAAAGTAAAAGATATTGTTAAAAAACACCTAAAATGAAAAAAACTGAAATAAAATTAAAACCTTGGGGCAAAGAAATCTGGTTCGCCCACAACGAAAAGTATGCGGGCAAAATTTTGGAAATCAAAAAAGGCCACAGATTTTCGCTGCAATATCATGAGCATAAAATTGAGACGCAATATGTATTTAGTGGAAAAATTAAATGCACATTTGGCAAAGACATAAAAAATCTCGAAGAAAAAATCCTAAATCCCGGTGACAAAATCGATATACTTCCCTATACTGTGCACCGCGCCGAAGCAATAGAGGACACAAAAATATTTGAAGTCTCAACGCCCGAGTTAAGCGACGTAGTAAAAATTGAAGATGACTACGGACGTAAAGGAAAAGGCAATAATGAAGATTTAGACGCAAAATTATCTAAAAATTAATATACCATTATGAAATTAAAAGCAACTTGGCATTTAGCCGCAATTCTAGCCGTTACCCTCTTACTTGGTTTTGTTGATTTACCAACAAGTATTCAAACCAAGATTTTATCCAAAACGCCTCAAGCAATCCAAAACCTGGAAATTAATCTGGGCCTCGATTTAAAAGGAGGTTCTCAGCTTGATTACACCGTCGATTTGAGAAAAGTAAGCGAAGAAGATAAAGAAGGAGTTGTTGAATCAGTAAGAACAGTAATCGAAAAAAGGGTCAACGAATTGGGCGTATCTGAACCAAATATTTACCTATCAGACATTGCGTCAGAACAACACATTATTGTTGAGTTGGCAGGAGTTGATATCGATCAAGCTAAAGAAGCCGTTGGTAAAACAATTCAACTGGAGTTCAAAGAAGAAAAAAGCGAAATGGATCCAAATGAAAAAGAAAAAATTCTCACTCAAGCTAAAGATCTGATTGCCAAAGCCCAAGCTGATCCCGACAAATTCGCTTTGCTGGCAACCCAAGAATCAACCACATACGCCGGTAAAGTCAGCTTCCAACCCAATGAAAGCTATTTCTTCAAAGAACAAATAAACGACAATTATAAGGACATAATGGAACAGATGACTCCGGGCCAAATTCACAGTGATCCCATAGAACTGAAAAATACCGCCATGCTAGATGCAAATGGTGGTTATGTTATGCTGCAAGGTTACGAAGTAATCAGATTAGTAGATGTTAAAGATGGAGAAAAAAGACCTGATTTTAATGAATTAGCAGTAAAATATTCAGAAGAATCAAGCGCTCAAACAACAAAGGGTATGCTGCCCGGACCAGCCAGAAAAACCAATTCACCATATGTAAAACCTTTCACCGATGCAGCGCTCACA
>JAHJTR010000093.1 GCA_018829865.1 Patescibacteria group bacterium
CTTGTGCCAAAAGTTAATCCGCATGAGTACGAGGCGATTATCGAGTATTGTATTGAATACGGTAAAATGGGTGGAGAAGAAAAGATTTATTATTTATTACAGGGCTTGGATTGTGGATTATTGGAGTATCCTGATCGAATGATGCATTTTGACTCCAAGAAATTAAACGAATATCCGATTTTGGAAATTCTCGCAAGCGCAACAGGAGGAGGAAAAACAAGACCAAGTAGGGAAGACCTGCGTAATTGGGCAAAAATTGATGGTGACAAAAATGCTCCGGGTGACGATTTTAATCAGTGGTTTTGGACTTACGCTTCTCATGCGCCAAGAGTATTGCAAAGAGCTGACAAAACTCTTTCGCAAGGTACGAACCGAATGGATCATGATGATGTTACGGCTACTATTGCCTTTGTTGAGTCCTCAACAATTAAACAAATGCTAAAACTTAGTTACGGTGGTGAATACGGTTTGCCCGCAACAGGATTTGGAAATATGTCTGTTGCTTATCTGCAATACATAGATAACTGGGCAAAAAACGCAGAATATATTGATAATTCGGTTGAGCATCTTAAGAGATTTGTTAACGCATTTACCTCTTATTACAGTGTTACAAGAGGTCGTATGTGGAAGAAAAAAGATTATTTCAGATTTACCGAAACATCCCTTAATGATCCAAATGGGCCTCGTGCGGTTGGCATATACAAGACTCATGGAAAAGCCAGAGGTGTGAAAACAACCAAGCAATTCATGGATAAAACAAAAGATTTAATGTCTGTTTTGGATCAAGAGCTCTTCAGTAGACTATTCGACGAAAAAATATCGGCATCAACAGACGAAGGCAAAAAATATGTTAGAGAAACCGTCGCTTGGATAAAACAAAGATATGGAGATCCAAATATATTCGGAGTTGAAGATCCAAAAACTTATGATGAACTAATTGATGTTGGTTTGCCAAAAATTGTTGAGGTACTTATGAGTGGAGACGAAGGCAAAGCGCGAATTAAAAATTTGATAAAACAAGTTAAAACTGATATTGGCTCAACAGTAGGAGAAGATGGCTTAACAAATTTTGGCAGTATTATAGATTCATCACATTATCATCAGGATAATTTTGCTGAAATTAGAGATAATAACATTAAAAACTTGCCAGTTGAGAATTACAATACTTCTGGTCCAAATCAAACACCAGGTAAAGCAAGCAATAATACGATAGATTTCGCAGCAGCTAGCAGAAAAAGAAAGAATAAGAGAGATCAAAACAGCGGCGATATCGGGCTATCAAAAGCCGCGTAATGTTAGCGAGCTGACAACCACCATTTTTTAGGCTCTAATAGCCTTTTTTGCATTGCCGCAAAATGGCTTTTTCAATATAATATCTTTGGCTTATTACAGCTAAAATTTCGCCAAAAACAAACAACAAAAAACACCAAATGTATACTTTGGAAAAGTATAGAAAATTTATATCATATTTTCTGATTGCAATTCTCCTCTCATTGCAACTTTTTCAAACGTCACCGGCACTTGGCGCCAAGCCGATAACCCGCTATTCATTGGTTACTTTATTGGTTGATGAGAACCTATGGACTAACTCAAATAAATACCCGGGTTTAAGTAATGAGAGCTCAAAAGTGTCTCCGTCCACCATGAAGTATCGAATTTTAAGATACGCAGAGGACATTCAAAGCAACCTGCCATATACAAAAACCTTAATTGTTTTAACTTCGCCTTCCGAAAGCACCTCAAATATCGCCGCAACATTGGAAAAATTTTATCGCGAGGGTGATGGCACAAAAGATGAAATAAATTCTCTGTCGGGTGTTGTGCTGATTGGCGACATTCCGATTCCCGTCGTGAAAAAAAATGAAAATCGCTTCCCGAGCCTGTACCCCTACACCGATTTTGACGACAAATTATATATTTTTGATGAAACCGATTTTATTTTGAATGAGGAGACTCAAAATCCTCAGGTCGAAATTTGGCATGGCGTGATTAATCCTCCTCAAAAAAATGAAGAGGGCAATAAAATGCTGGCCGAGTATTTTGACAAGAATCATTTGTTTAGGATAGGAGATACCAAATACGGTCAATTCGACCAAAAACTTTTTTACGGTGATTTAACAAGAGAGGTAAAAAGTTTGAATAGCTCAACATTTTTGAGTTATCAGAATTTACAAAAATATGCGGAAGATAAAACCTACATGCGCTACACCAAAGAATTGGCGCTAAAAATTTATCAGGAGACCAATAAAAAAGTTTTTGATTTCGGCGACGATCAAGATAATGACGGTGATAAAAAGATCAATGAAGATCCGGATAACGGCGTTGATGATGATGGAGATGGAGAAGAGGGAAGCCCTTTGCACGGTTTAATCGACGGGCTGGACAATGATGGCGATGGAGATTTTGATGAAGAAGACGAAGGGTTTTATGGTCTCTGCGCCGGAAAGTTCCAAAATTGCGCAATCGGCGGAAAGAGAGAAGTAACCCAAAAATTCGGTAGTCCATACTACGCCGTTCAAAAAAACTCAAAATATAAAGTTGCAGACAGCCAAGATAATAACGGTGACGGAGTAACTGACGAGGGGATTGACGAAGATGACGGCGATCCATATTTAAATATTGATAACGATTTGGACGGAAAAATTGATGAGGACACCGACCGCGACAATGATAAAGACAAAGATGGCAAATCCAGCGAAGACCCCCCCGGTGACAAAAACGGCGATGGTTGCCCGGGCGTTTGTTTGGTGGATGAAGACCTAGATCAACAAGACTCCGATGGTGACGGATTCCCGAACGGTGATGAAAAAGAATCAGGTACAGACTCACTTGATCCGGATGATTATCCTAACCTTTCCCATATTTTTATTTTCAAAATACCGCGATTTATACCTGACGCTAATCGTGACAATCCAAATTATGCAACTCCTAAAAGAAAAAACTGGGTCGACGAATGGCCTAGCAAAAGTGATTCAAACTGCTACGACGCGAGCGGAAAATTCCACCCCGAATGGGATGATGACGAAGACGGACGCTGCGATGAAGATGGCACAAGTGACGATGACAACGATGGCGACGGCAGAGTGGATGAAGATAAAGCAATTATTCAAAACGAAATCGTCGCCGATAATTTCAAAGATTTACCGGACATAGACGCCCGCAGTATTATTGAAAATTATTTTTCCGAGTTCCCTGAATTGCTGCAAAAATATTTGGCTCAAATTAATAAATATTCCGAGTACTCCGGCCGCTGGGAAAGAGACAGCGCCAATGTTGACGATTTTTCTTCAATCATCGGAAAAAGAGACAGCGCCAACCGAACTTACTTTTTACTGCTAAGCACTGCACTCGAAAAAACAATCGACGAAATTATCGTGGGAATTCAAAGCAATCAACCAATTGTAACTCAAGCCAGAATTGCCCAAGCTAACGTCACAATTACCGAAAAAAATAAAAACGTCACTTTAAAATCCAACCCGAATATCGAATTTACATCAGGATTTACCGATTTCTTTTCGGGCAATGTTGATTTTATTAACGGCATCCGTTACGAAACAATAAAAGACCCACTGGAGTGTTCATTGTTTAGAGGAACTTCCGAAAAAACCGCAGCCGGATCCAAGTTGGTACTCTTCAATAAAATTTATAATCCTATCACGCCAAAAGATAAAGACGGCAAAACCATCGAAGAAAATAAAGATGACTACGGCTACTGTATTGGCAAATATTATGAAGCGCCAAGTGTCTGCGTGCCCGAGAAAGCGAAAAAACCCGTGCTTGATTTTGGCGGCTCTTTAAAAATGGATGATTGGTATGAGAGCGCAACGGATTATCGAGCGTGTTTCGATTTAAAAGAAAAAAAACATTTTGAAGAAATTTTAAAAGATAAAGACGGTAATATAAGTATCGCCGGACGCACAGTTAAATACATCGGTCGCTACCAAAAAATCGTCGAAAATAATCTGAACAAAAAGAAGGAATTAATGGAATGTAAAAATAATGAATCTGATCCCTCCAAGTGTAAAATTCAAGTGCCCGCTCTGCCGAAAGAAGAAAATCGACCTTTATTTCGGGATAGATATAAACCGCTAAATGAAATTGTTGTATTCAATGATACAAAACGCAAAATCAAAATTACTCTCGCTGACGTTGCCAAGGCGCTTAAAATCAATGCCGATGATTTTCTGACATTTAATGAACAAATTTTTAATACGGGTGATCCAAAACTATTCAAAAAAACGCTTACTGTTAATAATCCACTTGGCGCAAATAATCAGGTCAAAAGTATTCAAATCACAATTGATAGAATTAGATACGCAGGAAATATTAACAGTCCCGTGATCGTGCCAACTTTGGTAAAACATAAGGCTCCTTTTAGTTTTGAAGGAATAGATAATCTTACGGAGCTTAGTGTCGACAATGCGATAAGCGAGCAGATTAAGCAACACACGGCAAAAGATCTGCCGATTGATAATCCGAGGTATTTAACGTTTAAGGATAAAAATGGCAAATTCCAAAAGATCAATTATCCAAATATTTTTAAAACCGTTTCAGATGCCGAAGCGAAATTAATGATTGAGACAACAGCAACTAAAATCGCATCGCTGCCGGGAGCTCCTACCGATACAAAAAATAAAATCACTAAAATTCTCGAAGAGTTTTCAAAAAAAGATCAATTGAGTGAAAATATAAATTGGAAGAACGCCAACATTGATCAAAAGCATCAACTGATTTTTACAAACTATCTTACGGCCAAACCAAATTCACTTTATGCCCCTCAAGCTGGCTACGAAGCCGCTTACCTGGTCATGAAAGGGCAGGATGGCAATCTGGAATACGCAATTAATCCCGCCATCCCCGAGGTTGATGAAGATCCGACAATAAAATTCCCCAAGCAGCCTGAGCCAAAAGATCAGGATGATCCGACCAATCAACTGGCCGAGGTGAAGCCGATAATGATTTTTGATTGGTTTGCGCATATTGTCGAGTGGCTAAAAACCGTGAATCTGCAGCCACGAGTAACTATGATGTGCCAATATGATGGAGATAAATTAATTGATAGTGATCCGACGGTTGGGGTAAGTTCCAATAAAACCGCGGCTACCGGAAGTAGCGGGACAGTTGAATCATATAGTGCCGGTCAAATTGATAAAAACGATGATGGAATTCCGGACGCAGCGCAAAATACAAAAAATCTCAGCTTGGAAATTGAAAATAATGTTTTGCTCGCAGACGGTAAAAGTAGTTCAAAAATTTACATCTATGCCAATGATGTCGGCGGAAAGCGCAATTATTCGGATGGGTACACGCAAGTTGAGTTGCAGATTATTAAAGGAGGAGAAGCCGCTGAGATTATTTCCAATCCTTTAAAAAATATTGCCGGAGGAAAAGCGGAATTCACAATCGGATCCACTCTGAAACCCGGTGAAATAACTGTAAAAGCGGTCTCTAAAAATCTCAAAAACAAGATTGAAACTACTTCAGCAAAATTAATTACTTCAGACATCCAAATCAAACTCTCAAGCTTCATCCGCCCCGAAATAGCTCCGGAAGACAATATATCTCCTCAAAGAAAGCTAAAGAACATCCTGATACTCGACGATAAGGACAAAAAAATTGTTCGAGTAAAAGCTTATAGCGGAGAGATAGAAATGCTTGATAATAATCACACTTTGCAGCTTTCTCCTTCAAAAAATAGCGAACCGGTGAAAGCCCATATAATTGATAAAAAGACTCAATCCAAAATTGCGGTTCTAATGTATGTTCCTTTTGTTAATTCACTTAAAGAGCAAAACGGCATCGTTGAATTTACAAGTGACAATAGCTTTTTAGGTACTAATTACAAGTTACTCGCAGGCAGCAGCAATTATGAAATCAAAAAGGGGAGTGATTCGGTCAAGTTTTACCCTAAAAAATCAAACGCAACTTCGCCCCCCCTCCAAGCCGAAATCACCAAAAACGGCCAGATATTTTTGAGTGATGGCTTAAGTCTAAGCATGAAAAAATTGGTAAGCACCGCTGATTATCAGTCATTTATAATCGAGGATGGTAGCGACAAAATAGCTGAAGTGTTCATCTCCGCCGATTACGAGAATATCAATATTATCACCAACAAAAATGCAGTTTCTGATTATCTTTCTTTTGGCTCAAAAAATAAGCTTTTCAGTAATGCGGGAGTTCATCTGTCAATTTTAGAAGCAAAAAAAATATCCAAAAACTGGCTAATCTCAAATACCTACGCACAGCAAATAAAAAACGATCAAGACAATGACGGACTAACGGATTTCCAAGAATTCATCATCGGTACAAATCCACAGAAAGCGGATACGGATGATGATGGCAGCAATGATTCAACAGAAATCCAAAACAATTATGATCCCAAGAATGCCGATGAAAGATTGTTTAATGATCTGAATAAAACAGACGAAGCCTTTAATAGTATCATCGATTTATATTTAAAAGGAATCATCCGTGGCTACCAAGACAAGACATTTAAACCGAATAAATTTATTACTCGCGAAGAGTTTGTTAAAGTCGATTTATCCTCTGCCTGTATTGATTGCTCAAGATTTGAACCGAGCATACAGACAAGTGTTTGGCAAGAATATTCCAAAACTGCATTCCCCGACAACAACATCACCGAAGGATTAAAATTTTGTATCGCCGAGGGAAAAAACAGAGGAATCATTCAAGGGTATAAAGGCAAAGAAATCGACGGATTCTTTCTTCCTTCAAAAGAAATAAGCCGCGCCGAAGCCACAAAAGTTATCGTTCTCACCGCCGGATTGCCCGTGCCAAGCAACTTACTCGATGGCAAGCCATGGCATTATAATTATGTCATCGGTGCCATGCAGGCCGGAATTTATCCTCAAAACCGCTTCAAACAAATTGATGGCAAAAATGTTAGTGAGTTCAAAAACTGGTTCAACAATCAAATTCTAAGTGACGGAGATTTTGTCAAATGGCTTAATGCCCCGATTACAAGAGGTGAATTTGCGATCATGGTCGCAAATATTTTCAAAATCGATAATTGCTGGATCAAAGATTCAGATAGCGACGGTTTGAACAACCTGGCCGAAACCAGCCAATACGGCACTGATCCGAATAATAGAGATACAGACAACGGGGGAGTTGACGACTACACCGAAGTTATTAACAAAATGAATCCGCTAAATGCCCAAGATGATCAAGCATATTTGGCCAAAGGATCCGCTTCACCCGCCCCCGAACCGACAGTAGTTACAACATCTCCGGCCATTTTGGCTTCTCCAAGCATTTCAGCTACTTCCTCAGCTCTTCCATCTCCATTCGCTTCACCAAAAACCTCGCCAAAACCCGCCGACTTCACCAAAGACACAGACGAAGACGGATTAAGCGACGGTGACGAAATTTCACTGGGATTGGATCCCAATAATATCGACAGCGATGGCGGAGGAATAATCGATCACGACGAATTAAAAGTCTATAAAACCAACCCCTTAGACCCGATCGACGACAATATTCTGGGTATAAAAAATATTTCTCAGGGCTTCCACGCAGCAGCCTACAAAATCCAATATGATTACATAACGTTGCCATCCGATGCCGAAATCCAGGCTTTAGCCGAAAACGTCAGCTTCACCGATGAAATCCTCGCAGATGGCAGGTCAACAATTACTCTTAGGGCTCAGCTCCAAGACCTACAAAGTCAGCCGCTCGCATCCGACCACACTTCTCAAATAAAAATTATTGCCGTAAAAAATTCAGGTGATTACGCTTCAGTCAAAGATAGCGACACCCGAAAAGTCGCTAACGGCAAGGCCGATTTCACCGTTATTTCCAAACGCAAAGCCGGCACCTATAAAGTCATAGCTCAGTCTCAAAACCAAAATATCCCATCCTCCGAAGCCGAAATTTTTGTCTATCCCGGAGGTCCCGCCAAGATAACTTTTTCAACTCAAAGCTCTCAAATTAAAGCCGATAATTCATCCGCCATTAACGCCTCCATAAATCTTTTCGACGAAAACGGCAATCTCGCTGATTACAGTATTTATCCTGTAAGTCTCAAAATCGAAGGGCCGGGCGAGTTGGTGGATTTAACTGATGAAAATAGTATTGAAGAAGGAGTAAACACAAAAGTGCTAAGCGGGAAACTACCATTTAAAATCAAAAGCACCAATACTCCCGGAGACATTTCAGTAACCGCGGCATATGTGCCAATAGATGCCGCAACCGGCAACAAAACAATCTCAAGCACTTTAAAAATAAAATCCGTCGAGAATTTAAAATTAAAGCTGGTTGCGCAAAAAACAACTCTCCCCGCCGACGGAAAATCAAAAACAACAATCGACATCCAAGCCATCGATCAAAATAATCTGCCCTTAAATAATTTCACAGGCAAAGCCGAAATTCAAGTAAGCAGCCAAAATATGGGTGCACTTAACAGACAAGAAGTATTACTAATCAATGGCCGGGCAAGCATCGATTTCACAGCCGGCAACAAAACCGGGCAGGTAAATATTAATGCCTATTCAGATCTTTTAGCCACTGCGGAAAGCACGATTAAACTGGAGCCACTTGCGATTCCACGCGAATTGAAAATCTTTGCTGAACAAAATAAGTTCTCAGCGGATCCAAATAGTAGAATCAAAATTTACGCAAAAATATATGATCAAAACGGCAACTTAATCGACAATCTCAGCAGCGGCAAAATGAGCATCGCCGCCACCAATGCCACCAAAGATTTCGTTACTTTCCCAATCGGCTTTGAGTCAAACGTCAAAAATGGCAGCGCCGAATTTATTATTTCGCCAACCAATATCACAGGTCCGATTAATTTAGTGATTTCTTTTGAGAATCTGCTTAAGTCGGGGATTCAGCTAAGCTCAGTCAATAGGTTAACGGCCCAAGATTTCTATTTGAATCCTCCAAATGTAATGCACATTTCACTTCTCGGCACAGACGGAGGAAATGTGAATTCAAAGGATTATCTAACCGGCAGCATGGTCTTTAGCAAAGGCAAAACTTTGGCGGCCACATCCCTCATAACTCAAGCCTACAATTACGAATCAGTCGTCGATATCAAAAGCTCGGGCAATTTCGAAATCATCAATATAGGTAATTTTGAGTCGGAGTTAATCATAGCCCCCGATTCATCGCCAAACATCCTAATTTACAATACCAATGATTCTTCTGCAGTCGGCAAATTATTTGTAAAATTTGAAGTCGCAGATTCCCCATTTAAAGAGAAAACCCCGGCATTATCAGTAGCCACGGCAACTACTCAGTCAACGCCGGATTCCTCCTCAAACAACCCAAACAATTTAACAAAAAGCGACGCCACAGGAATTTACGTAATGCCTGCAAACGACGAGATAACGACCAAAAAGACCGCAAGCACTCTCGAAGTCCACGATTCAAACAACACTTTAGCGACCATCAATAAAAATGGCGCCATCCAAATAAATCAACCAGGCATGCAGTTGGTCCCAAACCAAGAAAACAACGATTTCACCCTAAGCCTAGTGAGTAAAGAGCAGGGAAAAATCGCCGAAATTGTCTATCATTTTCAAAATCCACAAGTCCAAATCACGGATTTAAATACCGATAAACAAAAATTAACCACCGGAATTTATTTTGCCAAAGCCGAAAACCTTGATCCTTATGCCATTCTGCAAACATACAGCGGCAACTCAAATCGCACAAAAAGCGGACTCAAAATCGTCGATACGCGTTTCAAAGACAACAGCCTAAGCGGCCCGGGCATGGGATATTTAAGCCTCGAAGATTCCGAAAACGCCGAAGCGGTCGGATTCAGAGAAGGCAACAAGCACATGCTTTTACTGGCGGCCGGCAACATCATCGGCGAAGCCAACAAACCATATGCATCAGAAATCGGCATAGTAATCGGCGACCCAACCCTAAAATTCAAAAACCAAAACAAACCTAGCAAAACCGGCTACACCAAAGACATCGGCATTCAACTTCTCGCAGGCACATCCGATATCCAAAGCATCACCAAGCTTGACTACAATTCCGACGGCCTACCCGATCTTTTTGTCGCCTACGCGGATGGCCGCATCAACCTGCTCGAAAATGAATATTCCTACAAACATTTCAAAGATCAGGGCACAATTCTAAATCTCACAAACGGCATCAAAGTCATCGAAAAAGGCGATCTGGATAATGACGGCTACGAGGATCTTGTTATTGTAACTCAAAATGGCTGCAAGGTCGGCGAAGTCTGCGTTTATTGGTATCAAAATAAAGGCGGCTCATTCACCCCCTATAATCTCGGTCTAAACACCGATACCCAACTACAAGATCTCAAGGTAGGAGACTTAAATCAAGACGGTTATGCCGATATCGTGACCAGTGATAACGCCAATCAAATCATGGTCTTCTACAATAACAAAGGTAAAATCCCTGCAAAAGGCGATTTAATAGCCGACCTCGATTTAAATGTCGA
>JAHJTR010000094.1 GCA_018829865.1 Patescibacteria group bacterium
ACCTCAAAGAGGTATATTAACACCCCAAATCCAAAAAACTTGACTCCACCCCTTCTACCAATCATAATTAAATACTGACCAGGGCATGACCCGACTTTAAGTTAAATCGAAAACAACATTAAGGCCGTAGCCACTCCCATCCCACATGAAAAAAATCAAAAAAAAGACTATTGAAGGAATCGGGTTTTTGCTCGAAAATTCACTTTTTTTGATCATCGGCACCCTGGCAGCCCTGATTTGGGCAAACATCAATCACGAAACATACGAAAGTATAATCCACGGCAACCTGCATTTCTTAGTCAACGAAATCCTAATGGCCTTCTTTTTCGGCCTAGCCGCTAAAGAAATCTTCGAAGCCTTTTTGCCCGGAGGCGACTTATCATCAAAAAGAAAAGCCGCCACCCCAATCATAGCAACTCTGGGCGGAATTATAGGACCAGCCGCACTCTACGTCGGGCTTTCACTAGTCATAAACAACACCTCCCTAGTGCAAGGCTGGGCCATCCCCTGCGCCACCGATATCGCCTTCAGTTATTTGATTGCCCGCCTAATCTTCGGCAAAAACCACCCCGCAATCCCCTTCCTTCTAGTTTTAGCAATCGCCGACGACGCCACCGGCCTGATCATTCTCGCAATTTTCTACCCCACCCATAGCATGAATCTAGGCATTCTTGCCCTACTGGTAGGCAGCGGAATCGCGCTCAATCTCCTCCTCAAAAAACACACCAAAATCAAGAATTTCCTCTTTTATCTAATCCCGGCAGGCGCTCTTTCATGGTTCGGTTTTTATTTAGGAGGAATCCACCCCGCCCTGTGCCTAGTACCAATAATTCCAACCTTCCCTCATTATCGCACACATCGCGAACACATTTTTGAAGAAATCGACGAAGAGCAACCGCTCAAGCACAAAAAATGGGACACTCTCAACCATTTCGAACATTGGCTAAAAACCCCAGTCGAATTTATTTTAATGTTTTTCGGCTTCGTAAATGCAGGAGTCGCCCTCACAAGTATCGGAGCCGCCACAATGCTCGTAACAATAGGCCTATTAATCGGCAAACCGCTGGGCATAATGCTTTTCACTTTTCTAGCCTACAAAGTTTTCAAACTCCACCTTCCAACAGGTATGAATTGGGGAGATTTATTAGTGGTAGGAGTTATAGCCGGCATCGGTTTCACAGTCTCACTCTTCATCGCCGATATAGCCTTCGCAGGCACCCAAAACCTGGAATCCGCAAAAATGGGAGCATTATTCAGTTTCGCAGCAGCAATAATCGCCATACTCATCTCTAAAGTTTTCAAGATTCCTCGGGGAAAAATCAGCAAATAAAGAATTGTCTAATACTGACATTTATCCAATATTTTCCCCACTCTCAAATCAAGAGATATTAATGAATGAGGTATTTTTACCAAATATATTTCTCTATCACACAAATTTCCACGACGATAAGCTACACACTCACCGGTTCGAATATCATAAACACTCCAATCATATGCCCCTGAGTAATTACCGATATAAACATTTAATACAGGATCCGATTCTTCATTTGCATTGGAATAATATACCCCACCTAATTCAGGTTCCCCCACCAATTCAGCCAAATAATATATTCCCGGAAAACTGGCAAACTCACCACTCGAGTAAAACTTAGACAAAACCGGAAACCGCTCCTTCATTCGCTCATTCATAAATAATCATTAAGGGTAAGCATCATATTCAATACTGATAAAATTTCAAGTAAATTTTTTCCCCCAATCTGAAATATTTGATTCACAGCCTAACTATCTACAAAAAACTCTATGCCCTGTTTCAGCTTGATTTGATTACACTCTTCTTTGAGTACTGTTAAGCAAACGAAACTGTAGTTAGTGTTTTTACATGGAAGAAAACGGAATATATGAAACCCCCATTTTGCTAAATTAAACCTATTATGCTATAATAATACAATAAACAATAAACAATATGAATCAAGAAAGACTCAAAAGTCTACAACTCAGTAAAAAAACAAAAAAAGGTCCGGACCAAAGAATCCAGGATATTAAATCTAAAAAAAGGAAAATTCTTAAACGAGATATGGTACTTATATATAAAATGAAGAAAGAAATTGAACAAAAAAAAGGAGGCCTGGTCATCGAAGAAATAGATGAAAATAATGACAAGAAATTACTAAAGAATTTTCTTAAAACAGGTAAAATTGAATTCAAACATAACAGGCATCCTGTAAGGTTATATCTTGCAACAGAAGATAAATTATTATCATTATCAAATCTCCGACAAGCTATTAAAGCAGGAGCTGTAAAAATCAAATTATTTACTTTCAAAAATCCCCCAATTCAAATTTCTGCAAAAATAAATGGAAAATGGCATACCGTTAGTGTCCCTTCTAAAAATAGTCCCATCGATATTGAAATTCAGGGAATTTCTTTAGGACCGGAAAAAAAATCCGCAAATACTACAATTAAAAAAAGGGGGGGGATTGTAATTGAAAAAGTACAACAATCCAGCGTAAATCATCTTTTTGACATGAGATTAAGAGTTAGATCTAAAAGGAGTAATAAACTTATTCAGACTAATGTACATTTTTCACCTGAAGGCTTTCTCCACTCATCATATTATTTAAAAAATGCAAACTTCGCTAAATGGTCATCCAACAATCTTCAAGAGGGTAATTTAACAGATACTAATGTCGCCACAATGTCTTCTGGGAAAGAAAAACCATCTTCAGCCGAATTTGAAGCCAAACGTAAAAAATTTCTCTATACAAAATTCAAAACCGCCATTGATAGAATGGTTAAAAAACAATTACTATATAAATTTAAATATGACTTAGTTATAGGGAAAAAAGGATTTAGTTTACAAAACATTTTATATGGAGACAGAAAATGGATAAACACTGAATATTTTGATTTCAATAATTTTCTTCAACCTCCCAAATTTGACACCGGGAATAAAATTACGAATATTGGCAATATTTTAAAAAGTAACTCTAATTTTGAGCTATATCTCAGGCAAACTACAATGAGATTAAAAAATAGAAAGGCTATTGAAAAAATTACTGTTGGGAAAAACCCAGTAATGTGTAACCTAGCGGTCTCTCAATATGGCAAGATACCAAATCTTCCTGGAGTAATGAAGGATGCTGTGCTTAAGTCAAAAGCATTTAATTATTTATTTAAACCTTCTAAAATTGTAGAAAAAAAGGGTAGAGTTACAAAACAACAAATGATCTCTGCGATTAAAATGGCCGTTACAACTGCAAAATTAACCAAAAAACCTCTAGTAATTAATTACTCTGGGCATGGAGCAATAAGTAAAGATACTAATAAAGATTTCTTTTTTGCAGCTAGTGAAACTAAAAATATTGTAACTGGATTATCGGGGAAGGAACTACTAAAACTAATTAAACCTGTTTTAGACTCCAATCTAAAGGTTACTATAATGACAGATGCATGTCATGCAGGAGGAATAAAAATCAAGCATCCCAGATTAACAATACTGGCTGCCGTCCACAAGACTCAATTAGCAACGGAAAATGCTACTTTAGGTGGCTTCTTCACCCATAAATTATGTCGCCAAATACTAAATGACAGAAAAAAAGGCATCAGACGCACAATTGGATGGTATTTTTTTAACGCTGATAAATATATACAAGGATTTGGTGGTTCATATCAAGAATGTGAAGTACAGGTAGGCAATCAAAGACTTGCAGTTAGAGATGAATTCCTTAAAAAAATTAAGGCAAAAGTAAAGCAAAAAATTGGTTATGCTTAGTATGCTGATAGCGAAATTTTCATGGGACAAGTATTAAAAAATAGTTGGTATTTCTATCGTACCAGATCTTTCCGGTAGACACTTGTTCCATCCGCTTTACATTACACGCTTCTTCATCATTGACAGATAATAATAAAGAATTATAATGACATCTTTATTCATTACTCATTATTGTGATAGAAAATGATAATCCAAAAGAAGATGTAACTGAAGGACAAAATCAGGTTGCAAATAAGCAGGAACAAGTCATTCCGCACATAAAAACTATTCCAACCCAAATCACTCTAACAATTAGTGCAACCGCAATCGCACTGGCATTAAACGCATGTGCACCAACCTACAAATCCCTCATCCCTCAAAAAACATCCAACAGCACCCCACAAACTCCAAAGCAAAACCCACAAAACAGCACAATCCCGCCTGGCCCCGGGAAAATTGTTGAAGATCTCGAAAAACAAGTAACAAGCGAGAGTTCAAAAATACTAAATCTAATCGTATCTATCGACTCGTACTCTCCCGAACAAACAAAGAAAAAACTACCCGAAATAATGAAAAAATCTGAAGAAATTGTTGAAGGAGGAATGCTCTATCATTTAGCAATCACAGCGCTAATTCTACTGGGAAATCAAAGAAAAATTCCTGCAGCATTAAAAGAATCATACATGCAAACCGTAATGCAAAATGAATTAATAATTGTACAAAAAGATTTCAAAGAATTTGCAGATACAATAACCAAAGACATAAGCTCACACCCTAAACAAAACATCCCCGCATCCCCGGGGAAAAAAGGTAAAAAATCCAAAAACCGCAGAATTGCAGAATTAATGAGATCCACAAGCCAAACATTAAATCATCAAGAATTCTCCGATATGATCGGTAATTATAATCCGGCACTCTACAATGCACTTTTACCATATGTATTAATCGGTCTCTATTTCAAAAGTTCAATTCTCCCAAATTACAAACACGACGATCATTCATCATTCTTGGATTTATTTAGAGATTTCAGCACAAATCCCAACAAACATTGGAAACAGGGAGAAAAAAGACCTGCAAAATGCCATAACCTAACAGTATTAGCCAGTTCACTTTTACCAGTAGCCAAAGAAGCACTTTTGAAACAAGGGCTTACTACTAAAAAACCAAGCAAAATGGGTACTGCAAAAACCGCAGTATCTATGACAGCATCTCAGCAACTTGCCCCGGGATTCGCCTCGTCCACTGAACATATCTTTCTCGCCGTAACTCTAAATGGTCACTCCCCAAAAGATCCCAAAAAACCCCACACTTTTTACTTTGAACCAACAGTAGGAGACATTATCCCATGGAAAAACCTCGAAAACGATATGGATCAAGGCACAAAACCAAGACCAATGAAACATCTTATCGGTAGTCTTTTTAACGAAATAGGCGGCACCTACTTATCAGAAGTACTCACAAATACTTCCTTATCGGAAAAAGATAAAAAACAGTTAATTCAAAAATCTCTAAAATATTATAAAATAGCTACAATCCTAGATGATAAAAATCACATCAGCTGGATAAATCTTGGCACTTCTCAGCTATTAAATAATCAATTGGATCAAGCCAAAACATCCTATAATCAGGCAAAATCCCTCAATTCAAAAGATTATCCGATGCCTGAATTCGGGCTTGCACAAGTACAGTATCTCAAGAAAAATTTCCCTCAAGCCGAAAAAGACAGCCTGGAACTTATAAACGTAATCAAAACCGATATCCGACAACAAGGAGCCAGAGCCCAAGTACAATCAGACACTCTGAAACAAGTGCAAATACAAACCTACGCCTTGCTAGCCAGAGCACAAATGCAACAAAGTAAATACGGCAATGCACAAGCATCAATAAAAGCACTTCTAAAACTAAGCCCAAACAATCCCGAAATAACCAAATTACGCACTGAACTAAGTTACCTAATGAAAGGCACAAACACTAAACAACTCGAAAAAGAAGCCAGCGCAATATTTCAACAAAAAAAATACGCCATGGCATTAATAAAATATGCAGCCCTACATAAACTTGCCCCCAACGAAACAAGCTACATTCAAAATATCGCAGTTTGCTACGAACAAATCAACGATCTCCCAAACGCAATTCAATACTACCAACTCTCACTCACTAAAAAACCGGATCCACAAATCAAACAAGAAATTGAAAGATGCCAAAGAATTTTAGCAACAAATCACTACAATAAAGCAGTCAAAATCTACAACGTAATGATAAAAAAACCCGCTAAAACATCCAAAAATCAGCCCCAATTAGCAGTACAAGTAAAATTCTGGCTATCAAAATCAAACAAATTATTACAAGAATGCAAAGACCCCAGATGCAATACAATCAGACAGTATACTAACCAATTGGCTAAAGACACACATCGCCACTTAAAAACCTTAAACCGCTCGAAAAAATAAATTGCCACCAAGCCCAAAACTTATTATTATCTATACACAAAATTTAACTATAAACCATAAAAACAAACACATGTTCAAAAAAACCCTCTCAAAATTGCTGCTAATGGCAATTCTAATCACAAGTCTTTTTAGTTTTGTAGGATGCAATACAGAAACATCAACAGCAGTCGGTCTTGAGTACGAAAAAGCCGTTTTCGCCAAAGCAAATGAAGATGGCAGCTACCAAGTTTTGGATAGTAACGTTTTTCAAAGAGGCGAAAGCGTTTATCTGATTTTTGTAAATGTTGGAAAGTTTAAAAAAGGAGAAGACAACATGCACATGTTTGATATGGACATAGAAGTCACAGATTCAGACGGCAATATTATCCTGGAAAAGAAAGCAATGCTGGGAGAAGAAGGACACCTCGAACTCGCAAACGACACCGCTGATTCTCCCTACGGAGTATTCACAAGCAGCGCAGAGCTGACCGCAGGTGAGTACAGCATGAAACTCTCAATCTACGACAAAATAGGCACCGGCAAAGCAAGTGTTAAAAAGACAATTATTCTTGAATAACACTCAAAGTATTTTTCACAAAAAAACCGGCCATTTACAGGCCGGTTTTTTTTAATCACGTCTATTTCTGAGATTTCAAAACTAAAGCAATTTTTCTCATCACCTTAACCAAATCCGAATTAGGCTTTTTAGAAATCCCAACAACCTGACCATTAATAACTTTATTAGAATTACCCAAACTCAAATCCCTATCAACCAAAGTAACCTCCAATTCATCTTTACCAACAAGAGACCCATACGTTTTTCTTATTCTAGCATTCCAACCACTCCCACGATATTTTTTCTGCCACGAATCAGTATAACTCCGAGTCGCCGCCCTCAGCTCATTTGATAATTCAACTCTCTTCTTTTCATCCACAACCATTCCTAAAGCACATCTGGCAATATCGGTTATTTCACTAATTACCCCTGCAGTTCTATAAACAGAAAACTCTTCCGTAAGCGATTTAATGACAGTCTCTTTTTTTAGACATCTGGGTTGCTCAACCAAGTCAACAGAAGATTTTAATGAAGTGGAAAGTTTTGTAGAAGGTTTTACAGGAGAAACAACACGACCGGCAACAGGAACAACAAGTCTTCTAGGTAAAACACGACCTGACCCAATTCCC
>JAHJTR010000095.1 GCA_018829865.1 Patescibacteria group bacterium
GACTCAAATTAACTAAGCGGCTTTTGATTTATTATATCTGTTATTCAAATCAGCAAGATCCTTCTGCAGCGGTTTATGATCGGATGTAAACTGATATTTTTTATAGAATTCAGCCATCGTATATTTTGTTTCCGAGTGTCCGGCCGGCTTATATTTATTTCTCACATAAACATTCCCTTTCACGGGATCCAATCTGAAATTAAAATCGGTAGAGCTTCCATCTTTTCGCACAACCTGCATTTTTTCCATTAAGTCAGGAGTCTTAACTCTCTGCTTCTGCGCATGTTTCACAATCAATCCATAAACAGCATCATTAATTTTAACCTGCGGTTTTTCCTTCATTTCTTGAGTTTTTTTAGGAGTTTGCTGAGCCTTGGCAGCACGATTAGCTCTGGATCTAGCTCGCCTCTCGTTAAATGAAGTTGATACCCGTCTGGTTCTTTCAGCAACATTTTTTGAGGCTGATTTCGTCAGTCCAACTGCTTTCGAGGTAATATTTTTTGTACCCTCAGCCATTTTTTTTGACCCCATAGCCGCACCCTCCCGTATCTTAGCCGCCACTTTCCCCGAGTATTCGGTCACTTTTTTTGCCCCTTTTAATCCCGCTTCCATAGTTCTTTTTCCGGCATCATAAGCAGCTTTCATTTTCTGCTCGGCAGCATTGGTAGCAGCTTTCATCTTTTCTCTTCTGGCAAGCATATTAGTCTCAGCTTTATGTTGAGCTATCATTTGTTTGTGATATTGCGCAGCATATTTATATACCGCTTTTTCAAGTTTTGCTTTAACCTTGGGGTTATCAGGACTAGCCTTAAGTTTTTTCTGCAAACTGCTAATTTTCCCGGACAGCGACTTCATTCTGATACTCATAAGAGTATTTCTTTGTGTAAATCTCATTCTCGAAACGAGATCAGTCTGAATCGCTCTAAGCACCGCCTCACCGGCATCCTTCCAGGTAATTCTTCCATTTTTATCATAAACACCGGCAATTTCAGCAGTAAATGCCAGCCCCACACTGGCCGAGGCACTTGCAGTTCCTCTTATAATATTACCCAGCACAGGATTTTTAATAAACACATCCTTTAATTTTTCAGTCGCCCGCCCGGTCACTCCATAACCCATCCCACTAATAATATTTTTAGCCAGATTTTTATGAGACCAAAACTCCTTCCCACCCCTTTGCCCCATTGTAAGCACATACAAACTAGCATTATTAAGCACATGAGAGGTAAGCCCCGCAACCATCGTTTCAAAAGCCACCTGACTAATCTTACCAATATTCTTAAATCGCAACAGTGCATTTAGCGCAGCAGTCCCTGCTCCCGCCGAAATCGCCCCGACAAATATTTGCAATGCTGTAGTAGGATCATTCAAAACATCCAAAAATCCCGTACCAAATTTACTCAAAGCCGCCCAAACTTTTTGAGATTTCAGCTTAGCAATTACTTTCAGTCTCAGACCACTCATTTCTTTCATCATGTCATGCATCGTTTTCATCCCTTCATTACCCGAATTAACCATCACCGCTTCGATTTTTTTCAGCCTATTTATTTCACCGTTTATTTCGCCTTTACTCGGGAAAAATTTCCCTCTACCCTCTTTACTCGCTTCAGCTCTAGCCTTATCAATTTGAGGAATCAGTCTCTGCAAATCCGCCGCAGAAGTAATTGAAAGTTTACTCAGGGCTTTATTCCCTCTCATCAAATTAACAATTCTTAGAGTAACAGTCGGTCTATTATTATGAGCATAAAAACTCTGCTCCCTCCCATCAACATTAACTTTCTGCGTCAAATATTTAGTGGAAGCCTCCTTAAAATGATTCAAAGCAGCCACATAATCTTTTTTCTTAAAATGCTCTTTCATCAAAGTTTTCCTCATCCCGATCAATTGTTCTTTTTTCGGATTCGCGCCAATCAAATATTTCAAATAAATCTGCTTAATCACCAAATCCTTATTTTCATTGGCGGCAAGCAGCCCTAAAGCCTCCGCAGACATTGATTCTCCCTTATTCGCAGACTTCATAATCTTCTTCACAATTTGAATTCTGTGCGCAAGATTTCGAATCCTCGCCCCCCATTCAGCATATTTATCGGAATAAATATCTTTGGTTTTCATCGATCCCGATCCTATTGCAGCACCAATTTTAGTAAAGCCATAAACACTTTTATCATCTTTGGAATTTTGCCACAGTCTAAAAGCCGTTTTAGTCATCATCAGCTGATTACCCAGAATCGCAAGATAATTCTTCAATTGATGCTTAACTTCAAAATGCGTATTTTGCAATGAGTCTTGCAGAATTTGTTTCTGCAAAACCGCGGCGAATTTTTTATATTCTTTATAAGCAGTCGTTTCTTTGGTTGGCTTTATACTCCTAATTCTCCCCATATCATGATCCACATTCACAACACTGATTTTATTTTTATTACCACTTTGAATACTATTTGAATCAACAGTTTTTTTATTATAAATCGACCCATAAAGCTGCTTATAATATTTTTCATAATTGATTTCACGATACGCACCACTAGCGGTTTTTCCATGACTTGCCGCCTCTTTAAGCAACATATACGCCCTGCCCACACTTTTTTTATTCACGGTTTTTTTAGGAGGATTAAGCCAATCAAGGGTAGCCTTCCCATTTTTTACATCAGTCACGATAGCAACATACCAACCGAGTTTGGAATCTCTTAAATACTGCCCCGGTTTAAGTTCAAGTCTTCCGGTCTTTTCCATTTTAGAAGCAAGAAGTTGCAGTTTATAAATATGCACGCTACGTTTCTCAAGTTTAGACATTTTAATCGGCGGTTTCATAGCATGCCCCTCAGATCTGGCAATTTTACATCGTCTCATATAATCGGAAGTCGTCCTCTCAAGTATTGTCTCCAAATGATTGATCGCCGCATCAACTCCAACAACAGGAATTTTTTTATTATAATTATCGATCAAAGTAGCCGAGCTGATTTTGATCATCTTTATTGGCGCCTCAGCGGATTTTTTCAAAGATTCAATTTTCCGCCCGGCCATAGCCAGCCTCAATTCAGCCAGTTTAGACGCTAAATCAACACTCAGCATAGTAAGTTGCTTCGCTTCAATAACAGTTTTTAATCGATCATAAACAGCCTTCAGCATCTCGCGCTTCCTTTCTTTAGTCACCGCAGAATTCTCAACCAAAGAAACAATATTATCGATTTTAGAGTGAACAACATTGAGTTGATTTTTTTTAACATCCTCTAATCCGCCAATTCGCCGCTTTTGAGCGTCAATTGAAGTTTCTCGAGCCGATCTGTTATTACCGGATTCTAAAGCCATTTATTAAAGTTGATCTAATAATTTATCAATTTCCTTTTGTTCATTTTTCCTATCATCAGTTTCTATGTCACCGAGAGTTTCTCTGGTAATTTTATTCAAAAAAGTCTTTATTTCATCAAATTTTTTACCTGTTTTATCATTATTTAAAGTCAGCGCCACCTGATTATCAAAATCTTTCTGAGCATTTTTAAGTATCTCATCAAGTTTTTTTATTTGAGAGGAGTTAAGCGCATCCAGGTTCTTAAGCCAATAATCCCGATTAAAACCCGATAAATGAGGAATTGTCTGCAAAATCCGCCTCAATTTTATTTTAATTTGTTCGTCCTGTTTTGACATAGTTTTATATCAAAAATATCCTCATATTATAGCATGAATAGGGCATTTTGTGAATAACATCAGCGGGTCACGGGCAACCAGGATGGGGCTGCATCTCTCACCAAGCTCTCGTTTCTTGTAAACAGAAATATAACGAAAAATATATTCGCACTTTTTCCCCGGGGATTTTTGTTACATAGAATCGCAATACAATCCCAAGTTATTTCTTCTTCTCCGGCATAACAACTGCAGCAACCAAATAAGCCACTCCAATAGGGAAGAACCCTGAAAACACGAACAACAGAATAGCTATTAATCTCACGATTGTAGCATCAGCTTCCAAGTACTCGGCGATTCCACCGCATACACCGAATATTATTTTATCTGTTTTCGATTTATATAACTTTTTCATATTATTGTAAATAAGAATTTATCTAATAGTAACAGAATTTATCTTTTTTTAAAAAAAATTTAATGTGAAAGTGCTTTAATCAAAGCATATTACATTAAACATAAATAATGATTAAGTTTCAAGACATTAAGCTATGTCAGTCAAGCAAAATTGCAATCGTCAAAAACAAAAACATCAGGCTAAGAAATCTGGAATTTTTACTTCTCGAATACTTTGTCCGACGTCCAAACCGCATAGTAGACAGGCTTACACTCCTAAAAAAAGTTTGGGGCTACGCCAGCATTTTCATTAAAACAAACACCATAGAGGTACACATCGCATCATTACGCAAAAAACTCGGCTCCAAAATCAACGCCAAAATAATAACCGTCCCCGGTGCCGGCTACATGCTCGCGAGGCCATAGCCCTTCGCTATAAAGTACTCAAATAGTTTACAGCCTCCTTAAGCTGAGGATCCAAGTCATTTTCATAATCATCAGCAGTCATCGGAATCACTCTGTCAGGAGTTATTCCAACTTTATCAACACTAAATTCCAAAGGTGTATACCACTTGGCAACAGTTATAATCAGGCTTGAAGAATCGGCAAGATTAAATACTTCTTGCACACTACCTTTTCCAAAAGACTGCTCTCCGATAATAATACCCCGTTGCAAATCCTGCACAGCCCCCGCCACAATCTCAGAAGCGGACGCAGATCCCTTATTAATCAGCACAACCATCGGTAATTTATCAAGCCTCGCACTTCCATCAGAGTAAAATATTTTATTATTATCATTTTTTCTACCTTTTGTACTTACGATCTTTTGTTTCCCGGGTATTATTTCAGAAAGAATCCCCACCGCAGTATCCAAATATCCGCCTCCATTAAACCTAAGATCAATAATCACACCTTTGGGCTTTTTCACCATAATTTCCCTAACAGCCTTTTTAAATTCTCTTGTTGTATCATCGCTAAACTGATTAATACTCACAAACACAATATCATTTTCCAGCATCTCACTAGTCACACTCTCAATCACGATTTTATCACGAGTAACCTCTATCTCAAGCGGTTCAATTACAACATCTTCACTTTCCCTAAATATTGTTAACACAACATTTGTGCCTTTTGGCCCCTTAATCTTGCCAACTGCCTCATGTATGCTCATCCCATCACTAACTTCACCATCAATTTTATAAATATAATCGCCGGGCATAATCCCCGCATTTTCCGCAGGACTCTCTTTAAGTGGAGTTATCACCATCAATTTCCCCTCTTTAATCGTAATCTCAGCACCAATACCTTCAAGTTCACCATCCAAACTTTCTCTGAATTGAGTAGTTTCTTCAGGATCCAAAAAAGAAGAATAAGGATCATTCAAGGCCTTCACCAAGCCCTTTGCCGCCCCGTATGAAACATCACTCTGCTCTTCCAACGCGCTATTATCTACATATTCCAGCTGGATTTTATTATAGGTCTCCCAAAAAGAGCTCAAATCAACCAGCGATTCATTATTTTTAGCAGCATCCGCAGGGATCAAAGTCACCGCCGATGATATCACATTATTCTCAGTCAAAAAATTATGAACAGCAGGATTAGTAGCAGTCCCAAACCCAATGACAAAGGCAATAAGTAAATATATCGTTAATCTTTTATTCATATTTATAAGTTTTTTAAGAATATCGGAGTTATATTTTCCGCTTTTGCCGTCTTTTCGTCAATCTCAACCAGCACCGCATTAAAAAAAGAACTTCCTTCAACGGTAATTTCGTGTTTTGTTGGCAATTGATACAAAAATTTATCAATTATCGACTCTTTATCAATGCCAATAATTGAATCTTCTTTCCCCACCATCCCAACATCGCTGATATAAGCGGTTCCTTTATCAGTAACATGATGATCAGCAGTTTGCACATGAGTATGAGTACCAAGCACCGCACTAACTCTCCCGTCAAGATAATGTTTAAGTGTAATTTTTTCAGAGGTAGCCTCTGCATGAAAATCCACAATAACAGCCGCATAATCTCCTTTATTCTCTTTTAATATTTCATCCGCAGCTCTGAAAGGGCAATCAATATCAGGCTTCAAAAACACTCTGCCCTGCAAATTAATAATCAGAATCTTCAAACCATTTTTAATCTCAACAATTTTATGCCCCATGCCCGGCACACCCTTGGGATAATTAGCAGGTCTAACCAATCTCGCATCTTCCTCATCCAGATACGCAAGAGTCTCCTTAAACTTCCACACATGATTCCCCGCAGTAAAAAAATCAACCCCACATTCATGCATTTCATCCATATTCTTAATCGTCATCCCTTTGCCATGACTCAAATTTTCACCATTCATAATTGTAAAATCGATCTCATATTTCTTTTTCAGTTCAGGTAGGAGTTTGGAGACAGCCATCCGACCTTGGCGGCCAACCGTGTCACCAATAAATAGTATTTTTATCATAAAATTTAATTAAAAATCAGCTAGAAGGGTAACAGATAGGGTGCCAACGGGCAAGTTGGGATAATATGTTCATAGC
>JAHJTR010000096.1 GCA_018829865.1 Patescibacteria group bacterium
CGTAGCAGCTTAAGAGGATGATCTTAAACAAAGTGAAATTTTATTCGCTTTAATTGCCGACACCTTAATTTTTGGAGAGATTGAGAGAGTAAAGGGAATATAGCCTAGCTGTTTGGTAATAATCGCAGGGATATTGATACTGATTATTTCTAATTGAGTTTTTCAGGTGGTGAATCGCTAAATATTTTAGTAGTAACTGTGGGATGCATATTTTGCAAGAGAATTTCTTGAGTTTCTTTTATTGCCACAGCCACCTCATCCAGCATGTGAGCAGGCGGTAGAGCTTTAGGATAACCAAGGTCAACTTCTTCAGCGTTAGATGATGGGTTTTGACAAAGAGGGAACTGAACATCAACGCCATTGATGGTGGTTAAAACAGATACGTGATTATTTGCGTTTCTCGCAGCCCAATTTGGTTCTCCCTTTTTTACAGCTTCTAAAATATAGGTATTTCTTAATACATCTTTAATATATCTCACATAGGCCTTGCCATTTTCCCCCAGAGAATTAACTTTTTCTTCGATCTCAGCATATTCTTCAGCCTTTAAGGCATAAACCGTTCGATGACCGGTAAGAATCGTAAAACCCTCTCTTTCCAAAGCATTAAAAAGATTTGGATTGAATGGCTCTCTGTTCGACAATCTTACCATTGAGCCGGGGTGAGTAATTATTCCTATATTGGAAGCAAATTTAAGCACTTTCCAGAGATCCTTATTAATGCTGTCAAAGGCAAAACATTCTACTAAATCCGTTCTAAAATAGTGAGGAGAATATTCGGTGTCATCATCGTCGTCGGGGGTGCCGAAATTGCGGTCTAAAGTTGATATTAAATGATTGAGCATATCTCCTTTAATACGATGAGGCTTGGCCTCCGGGTGACTTGCCTTTAGATCTTTTTCTCCAAGTGATAGCATTTGTTCAGACCAATCGAAATTATAGATTTCTGGCATTTCATAGCCAAGTTTTGCAAGCATCTCCTTCGCTGCCAGCCAGCCACGATGTTCCCCATAATTTCCACCACCCAAAGAAAGAACAGTATTAACGGGAGAAATTGTGCCACTATTCATATACGCAATAACTCTTTTAGCTCCCGCTTCGTGAATGATTCTGGAAGGGGAGTATGGATATAGCCTAATAAATTCTGTTACAAAATCTTCATTATTCCAAACCTCAGGGTTTAGTTGAGCTTGTGCCAGTTTTAGCCTTAGCATTTGTAATGCGGTTTTTGGGGGATTTTCTTCAAATTCTATCATTGTTTCCAGTGCCTCATCCTCAGTATTTACAATTTTATCAGGGATTGGTTTATCCATTAGTTCTGGAGTTTTTAGGCCATTTATTGGTTTTCCGGTCAACACTGCCTCCTTAGCATTACTCGGTTTTTCTTTTCTATTTGCAGACTGCTGAAAATTTTCCGCAGTTTTGGGCTTAATCAAGCGTTGTGTGGCACAGCTGACAGTTGATGTTGGGAGGTTAGGATTAGAAATCAAACATTCTTCTATGCTTTTTTCTATTTCTAATTGACTGAATAGTAACTGACCTTTCACCGGCCTATAAAAATCGGATACCATAATGAAGCCATCCTTTTTTTCGATTCTATATTTTGTTTTTTTATCTTCGCTACTAACAAGTCTTGCATTTAGCCTTATAGAAATATTATTTAATCTTGTTGCTATTGCAAATGATTCATCTGCGGAATACAGTCTTTCCGGATTTGTATACAATCTTTTAACTATTTCCTCAGCTGCGACTTTAGTATTAATAAATTCGGATGAACAATTGATACGTTCTTCCATAGCTAATTTTTGGCAAAATTCATCAATAGATACTTTTAAATAGCCTCTTCCCGGATGATTTTCATTTATTATATGAATGTCATCATTCATTCTGATCATGGTAGCTGTCGCTGATAATTCATCAGTATAGAATAATTTATCTACGTTTAGTGAAAATCGTTTACCGTATGGAGTATGATAATAGGCATTAAGAGTTTTATCTACCTCGGCTTTAAAATATTCAGATTTTTCTAAAAAGAATTCTTCCTTCATTTC
>JAHJTR010000097.1 GCA_018829865.1 Patescibacteria group bacterium
CTAACGGCCCATCACCCCGAGAAATTTCCTTTTCTTTATCAGCCATAGTAGTAAAAATAAATTAATATTAACGCTTAAATTTACCCTTAAGCTCATCTTCTAATTGTTTAGCAGTCTTGTTGCCAATCCACTTATTTATTGCATTTCTCATTTGCTCCTTTTCATCCTCACTCAATTCTGCCTCCGCATACACACCAATACTAGCTGAAAAAAGAAGTTTTAAAGTTTCAACGTCATATCTTTTATTACGTTTAGCTATATTTAAAATATCAATTCCCCTTTTTAATAGCATTTCTCGCCAAATAATAATAGTTGCATTAGTTATAATCTTAACCTCAGGTGTTCTTTTTGCAGGTTTCCTAATAGGTATAACAGCCAATCCCAAAGCCCGCCTGGCTGCAGGTCTTAAAGTAGGTCCGGATGAAGGAATAGCACGTCTGGCAACAAGCGGCGGTGACTCAGGCGGCGGCGGCAAAAGATTCACAGCCTCCGGAGCAACAGGTATTCGAGGTCGTACAATTGCAGGTCTAGTGGCAGGCACTTTTCGCTTAATAATTAATCCGTGCTGAGGTTTTTTCGGAACAAGCCCATCATTTCCTTCACTTCCCTCTACGCCTTCACCACCATCGCTGCCCATCTCTTCCCCTGCATCCCCCTCAGCTATCTTCTCAGGAGATTGCATCTCTCCTATATCAGACAACTGCTCTTCGCCACCATCCCTATCAGCTATTTTTTCAGAAGATTGCTTCTCTCCTGCATCAGATAAATGCTCTTCACCACTAATCATTTCTCCCGGAGAATCTGAAACAACTTCCTTAGAAGCTTGATTAACAATTTTTCTTCCATCTAGCAATAAATTATCTTCAGAATTCAAAGGATCGTTCGGTAAACCACTCTTCATTCTAGCCATCAAACCAACCACAGCCTTGCCATAACCAACCACCTCATTCCTAAAACCTTCATTTGTAGCAAATCTATGACCGACACCACCCACAACTAAACCGCAAGACACTAAAACACTAACTTTAAATGCTTCAAATAACATTCTAAATCCCTTCCTTACAAAACCAAAATCACTACTGGATTTAATACATTTTTTTAGCAAAATCTTAAAATAATTCATCACTTCATTCATCCCTTTCCCTGCAATATCATTCGCCCATATCCCTTTTAAATCCAAAGCAATTTGATCAGCATCCACAATATTCCCCTCCTCCAACAAAACAAAAATATTAGAACCACAACATAAATAATCTCCAACCTTATCAAGATAGTTTCGAACACTAGACTTATTCTCTTCAATTCCAATAGCCTCCGCAAAATTCTTAACTATAATCCCCAAAAAACTATCATCACACAATAATAATAAACTAATTTTTTCATCATCATATTCTTCATTCACTTTTAATTTATTCAGACATTCATCCAATACATAAAATCCACTACAAGGATCAATATCTATTATTTTCCGCATTTCAAGAGAAATCCCATTGATAACCCCCTCAAATTTATTAATCAAAGATTTCAAAACACCAATTTTTTTTTCAATATCCCCCAACCGACTTTTTAATAAATTAAAATCAGTACCATCCATATCATCAATTAATAATTCAAATTGAAGACATATTCCGACAACGCTATCTCTAAAATCATCAATAAATGTCTTCACTTCTTCCGGCAACTCATTTACCCCCAAAGATCTATTATCCTCAAAAACAAGTTCACTAGGTTGCTGACCTATAGAATTCTTCTCTCCAATATAACTATCTCGAATCAGCGTCTCATTAGCCTCAAAATAACCTGCAGTACAAAGAGCACGCAACATTGCCAATTTATTATCAACGTCTCCGACACTACTCTCTAAATTTTCTTTAATCACCTCCTTAAATTCGACCAACGCCTCAGCAGGGGTTGGAATTTTTCCAAACTCCTCATCGTATTTCTTTAAAACATTTGTTTGCTGACGAACCAATGCAGATCTTTTGCCGGTGATATTTTCTACAGCATTATATAATGAATCCAAAAATTCATTCATTCGCTTTAAAGATTCTCTATTATTAGCATCCAAACTCATTCCATCACCATTATTATCAATCAATTCTGAAATATCGCGAAAATAGTCAACAACCCCAAAAAGATTATTATACAGTTGATCTAAAAACCGCTCAGCAGAATCCGAATCATTAAATTCCAAATTCTCAAACTCATCCGGTATAGAAGGATATTTCAACCCCAAATTATTGCTATTACCCGCCATTATTAACGGTATTTTAAGCAGTTTTACAATATTATTAGCCCATACTTCCAAAACCTCATTCTTCGCTCCATCAAAAACCAATCCACAAAATCGAAAAATATCATCAGTTATCAATTTTTTGGATTCACTACCATCAAAATACCCTGCTAAATCACAAAAAAGTTTATTAGCGATAGCAGTTTGACATATTTCTTCTCCACCAATTTTATGTTCACTATTCATCATATTGTTATAAAATACTATGTTAAGACCAAAACATAACATAATACCAAAATTATGCAATATTTTTCTCAATTCCGGATCTTCCTATCTCAATACTAACTTTTCCTTCGCATCTTCCCCATCCTCCCCACCAAAATCTCCCAAAAAGTCATTATCAGCAAAAGCATAATTATCGCAAACAGCTTCTCCTTCCCACTAAACTTAAGAGCAATTATCGCAAAAATTATTGTCACGATATAATAAAGGAGTAGCACGCTCCTCGGGGATATCCCCAAATCAAGTAATTTATGATGAAAATGAAGCAAATCCCCCTTAAAAGGAGACTGCCCTTTTAATATGCGCCTGCCAATCGTCCAAACACCATCAAGAATTGGAATCGCCAGCACTATAAAAGCCGTAGCCAACTTTCCTCCTGAAACAATCGCTAAAATCGCTATCACAAACCCCAAAAACATACTCCCCGAATCCCCCATCAGTATTTTTGCCGGATAAACTTCAAAAAGCCAAAAAGCCAGCGCACATCCTGCCAAAATCGCACTCATATAAAGGGCCATCGTCTGATCGACTGTGTGAAAATCGGGCCGCGCGCTCAAAACAAAAACCGAAACGGCAGCAATCACCGCAATCCCGCTCGAAAGACCGTTAACTCCATCAATCCAATTAACCATATTGGTCACAAAAAGCAGCCAAAAAACAGTTCCACCAAAAGCCACAATCGGAACTCCAAAAAATAACCACTGCTGCAAATCAATTGTCGCCCCGATCGGATTGGAGAAATAGGCTATAAAAGTACCTGTCGCAATAATAATCCCTGCCGCAACAATTTGAACAATCAGCCTAAACGCAGGCGACAAAACTCTGAAATCATCCACAAAACTCACAATAACAAGCAACGTAGCCGCCACAACAATCCCCGCCAATTTCCAATCAAACGGCAAAAAAATCACACTCAGCGCAACAAAACACAGAAAAATTAATATACCCCCCCCATAAGGAATCGGCGCTCTTTTCAGCTTATACTTCCCCGGATTATCCATCAGCCCGATCTTGGGGAAAAAATACAAAGCAGCCTTAACCAGAATCAGCTGAAGCCCAAAGGCCGCAAAAAATGCAATTAAATATTTCTCCATATTATACTATTTGTTTTTTAAATTTGAGGATAGTAGCGCCCTTCATCCATTGTAGCACACCTTTAAACTCACCATCATAATAAGCCGCAATCAGCTCATACTTGGCCAAATTCCCCGGAGCGGCAATACTTAAACCTGACCGAAGCCTAGAATAAACAAACTCAGGCAAATCCCATCTTGGCCAATCGGCAACCAATTCATCAATAGGTCTCATATCTTCTCGACTCAAATTATCCAAAGAAGCAGCACCCTCAATCGCAAACCGCCCAACTAAAGTACGCTGCAAATCGCTAAGATAAGCTCCACACCCAAGTTTCTCCCCCATATCATTGGCAATTGACCGCACATAAGTACCGCTACCACATTTAACCCTTATTTTTAATATCGGCCACTCAAATTCCAATATTTCAAGCTCATGAATTGTCACATTTTTCGCCTTCAGCTTCACATCGCCCCCCCGCCTCACAATATCACAGGCCCTCTGACCATTAATTTTCACAGCCGAATATTTAGGAGGTATCTGAGATATTTTCCCCATAAACCCCTTCATCACCAACCTAATTTGATCTTCAGTAACAGGCTC
>JAHJTR010000098.1 GCA_018829865.1 Patescibacteria group bacterium
GGCAACAACGCCAACAATTTATAGGTTATCTGATTTCTCTCCCGCCCAAGCCTAACAAATTCATCATGCAGATTTTTCTTGATTATCGGTGTTTCCAAGTCTTGTGTTTTTCCCATAATTTCATGATTAATTAACACTATAAAACTAACAATTACCCCAACAAAAAACAACCGATTTACGGCTTAAATATGCGACTATGCAATGATTATTATATCGATGATTCACATTCGAATTTCTCCATATCTCAAACGGTGCACAACCCATCACCCTTATTTATATCTAAATTTTTTCGATCCCCCAAACAAAATTTTTGAAACCATAGCTTGAGCGCGAAAATAATAGAAATTTAAAAAAACCTCAATTTCTCGTCAACTCAAAAATGCAAGACAGGCAGCCTCGGCTGTTGGAACGCAGGCAAGTTTGATTTTCAATACTTCGGCAGCCCGGCAGCCAATCCTCCACCAAGCTCAGTCGCTAAAACACAAACAAGTTTACTTTCCAATCCTTTATCCCCCCATCAGCCCGCCCACCACCAAACCCAGTCGCTAAAACACAAACAAGTTTGCTTTCCAATCTTTATCCAACCCGCAGCCCAACCTCCACCAAACCCCGCCGTTAAAACACAAACAAGCTTGATTCCCAATACTTTAGCAACCCAAACACCCCGGCCTCCACCAAGCCCAGCCGCTGAAACGCAGACAGATTACATCCCCTGAGCATTAGCACACCTAATTCCCTGCCCTCCCTCAAGCTTGGTCGCTGAAAAACAGGCAGATTAGATCCCCTGAACTTTGGCAGCCCAAGCAACCTAGCCTCCAACAACATTGGAGCGCGAGCAACCTCCCCCAAAAAATCCCCGGGGAAAATTGTTACCATTAGATGAAATCTCGAACTGGACTAAAAAAGCATCTGCCCACAGCTTTGGTGTTAGCCGTACAGGGCTACCGCCCCACAGATGCAACTCAAGTAATTGTCAATTTTTCTTGCAGATTAACCTTCGCAGCCATCCTCCTCCTAAAAATCGAATACAAAACAAAATAAATCGGCCCATTCGAAAAATAAGCAATCTTCATCCACGTATCAACATGAATACAATCACAAATCGGAAGTCCCGGATACATAGATGTTGCAACATTTCGAATAATCAAAACATGAAAAGCCAATGTCTCTATAGCAATTAACAATGTCCAATACATCACCAAAAAAAGACCGACTTGCTTCAAAAAACTCACAACTCCAAAGCGCTTTACCAAAAATGTATGCAGCAAATATCCCGCAAATAAGCCAAAAGTCCAAAGCGACAAAGTAAACAAATTAATACCAAACAGTTTAGGGAAATCGTAATTGTATCCATATTGATCTTTAGCAATCGACATCCATGTAACCGCCACAACAAAAGCAATTAAGAAATAATGCCTCCTTTTTTCATTTTTTAAATTATTCATTAAATTTAAAGTTAACTTGTTTATTTTAGGATATTTTGTGTGCTACAATTAATCAAGTTTTTATTATCTAACTAACAAAAATATGCAAGGACGCTGCATGAAATGTAAAGAACAAAAAGAAATGACCAAAACCGAACCATACGAAATGAAAAATGGCCGACAAGCAATGAAAGGTATCTGCGGAGACTGCGGAACAAAAATGTTCAAAATCATGCCGGGTAAAAAAGCGGAATAAGCAAATTTAAATATTTGCAAGAATTAGCGACAAACAAAAAAGGTCTTCCCTATATAAGCCCTTTTTTGTTTACTAAATCATTTAGCCTTTGCAGGAATCTATAATATCTTAGGAGCACTCGAAATCTCATAAGGCACACTAACACCTCCTAATTCTTCAGTAGCAAAACTTACATAACCAGAAATCTCACCCGTTATAGCTGAAAAATATTCAACAGTTAAAGTAACCTGAGAATCTTCTTCAGGCAAAAGAGTTAATCCTTCATTTTCATCATACAACTCACAAAAATATACTTCAGCCACTTTTCTAATCTCAGCAATCAACGCCTCATCTAATTCAGGAACCTCCACACCCTCCAATCCTTTACTGATTTCTATAACAACCGGCAACCCCCTAAGCTGCTCAATCTGCGCATCCAAACCATCATCACCTTCACCAACCACTTCACTCATAATTTTTTAATTATTAAATATTGCTATTTCAAATACTAGCAAATATAATAACCCCGATCAAATTAAATCGTCCTTTAAAAACTAGGGATTAAGAAGACGCAGCAGCGAAAAAATGCTGTGGCTTCAACTTCACTATCAACGAAATTATAAACATCTTTATTTAGTTCTTTTTATAAAAAAGGGTTACTAAAGGCGCTTATAAAAGCCAGCCACATCCTGCAAATCAAAAAACCGAAAACCTAAACCGCACCCGAATTTTTTTTAGCGGCAAAAAAACCAAAGCCCGAGATTTAAATAATCCGGCGAATTTTCCAAAATCCATAAAAACCAAAAAAATGCCAAGTTTCGAACTTCTCGCAGTTATTTTCCTTGTCTCTCTAGCCTTCGGCAACCTAATCGTCGGAGTAGTCAACGACGCGGTCAACTTCCTAAGCTCCGCAATCGGCGCCAAAGTCGCCCCCCTAAAAACAATCATGATAATCGCCGGAATCGGCATCATCATCGGATCAACCTTTTCAGACGGCATCATCGAAGTCGCCCGAAAAGGCATCTTTTACCCCGAAAACTTCGCCCTTTCAGAAGCCATAATCATCTTCACCGCCGTAGCCTTCGCCGACATCATCCTTTTAGACCTCTTCTCAACATTCGGCCTCCCAACCTCCACCACCGTATCGGTAGTTTTCGAATTACTCGGCGCCGCACTCGTCTTGGCTTGGCTCAAAATCGGCAACCTCAGCGAAGCCTGGCATGTCATCAACAGCAGCTCCGCCACAAAAATAATCCTGGGAATTCTATTTTCCGTAGCAATCGCCTTCATCTTAGGTCTAATCGCACAATTCGCCACAAGATTAATATTCACCTTCGATTACAAAGAAAAATTCAAAAGATGGGGATTTTTATGGAGTGGAATCGCGCTAACCAGTATAATTTTCTTCATTCTTATTAAAGGAGGAAAACACGCCACATTCATGACCCCCGAATTCAAAGACTGGATCGCAAACAGCACCTTTCAAATCCTCATAATCTGCTTTGTATTCTTCTCATTCATTTCACTCATTCTCATAAAAATCCGCGCAAATATCCTAAAATTCATCATTTTAATCGGCACCGCATCTCTAGCAATGGCTTTCGCAGGTAATGATTTAGCCAATTTCATAGGGTTCTCGGTAGGAGGAGTACACGCCTTTTTAGGATCAGATCTTTCAGGAACATTACCGACACCAAGTTGGGTATTAATTATTGCGGGAATAACCATGGCCCTATCAATCGCCTTCTCAAAAAAAGCAAAAACCGTCGTCAAAACATCAGTAAATCTCTGCAGCCACAACAAAGAAATAAAAAAACAATGGAAACCAAACACCTTTTCAGCCAGACTATGCAACTTAGTAACTTTTTTCTACGACGCATTTTTATCTCTTCTACCACAAAGACTAAAAAAATGGCTATCAACACGCTGGAAACTAACAAGTGAAACCAATAGCAATGGCTCTGCATTCGACCTACTCAGAGCATCCGTAAACCTAATCATCGCTGCAGCAGTAATCTCATACGCCACATCGCACAAACTCCCCCTTTCTACGACATACGTAACTTTCATGGTAGCAATGGGCACATCCCTCGCCGACGGTGCCTGGGACAGCGACTGCGCCCCCTACCGCATCACCGGAATTCTAACAGTAATCAGCGGCTGGTTCTTCACCGCCTTTCTAGCCTTCGTAATGGCCGGCGTCATCGTCAGCATACTGTACTTTGCAAGGTCATACGGGCTGTTATTGCTGGGGATAGCTGTAATTGTCATCACCTATAAGCTATTTCATTTGCATAAAAAAAGGGACTGCGCGGTTGTTGGTTAAGAATTGAACTCTCAATCAATGCAATTTAATCCACAAAACTACCGAACAAAAAGACCCACCGAAACCGGAGAAAAAAAGCTGGTTTAATAGAGTGAAGAGCTTTTTTAAAAGGTAATCAATCAAAACCTCAGAGCCCCAATACCTAATCCTCCCCATAAATTATAGGTAACAAATTTGAATATCCGCTACAAACTAATAAACTTGATTATGAGTCCCAATATCAATAAGCCTACATTTATTAGGCCCGATAATTTTAAAAATCACCCTATAATCACCGGTAACAGAAAAAGCCCTATACCCAACTAAATTACCCTTTAATGAATGCACTCTTAATTCATCCGCAATTGGATTCTTAATAAATATATCAATGCGCTCCTCAAACTTCTGCTGAATTTTAACAGGCATTTTATTAAATTTCTTACGAAACGTTTTTGTGAAAAATACTTCCATTAACTATTTTTTTAAAGCCTTCATCAAAGATTTTGCTGATTTAAAAGGACCCTCTAATTGATTATCACTATCACCGGCCAATATTTCCAATTCTTCAGCAACCGTCAACCCATTTGCAGTCAATTCTGCAAGCTCACCATTCATCTCTTTAGTTAAAATCAATTTTATATAAGCAGATGTTGTTATCCCTTTATATTTTGCAAGGCTATCAATTTTCTGTTTAAAATTATCCTCCGCTTTAAATGAAATTGTTGTCATAGTTATAAATATTACAAAGTATTACTAAGTAATCCTAAGTATACCAAGTTAATATCTTTATATCAACATTTTTAACACATATTTGTTAACAAAATATTAATTTTTCATAATAAATCTTCTCATCTTCTCACAACTAATCAGCCAAAAAAAAACCTGATCTGATTTAAAAAATCACAAGTTATTTATATCCTACCAAATATTTCTCGTA
>JAHJTR010000099.1 GCA_018829865.1 Patescibacteria group bacterium
CCGGCGGAACTCGAGGAGATTAGTAATCGGCTTCAGATTGTTAAGATGCTTGATAAGGGGGTGCCTCAGCGTGAGGTGGCTAAAAAGCTTGGTGTGAGTTTAGGGACTGTTAGTCGGGGGTCGCGTGAGCTTAAATACGGGAAGGGTGGTTTTAAGAAAGTTCTTGAAATGATGATGGATTAATTTCTTACTTTAATAACTGATAAAAAATTTAAAAAAATGTCTGATTATAAATTTCATAAATTTGGTGAACTCAGTTTGATTGAAGATATTAGTGAGGTTAAATATGGTGATGCGTCTGAAATATTTGGTAAGCTTTTTAAAAATTCATCTCATAATTTTTTGCTTGAGTCTCGTGATATTTCCCATATTTATGGTCGACTTAGCCTGATGGGAATTGATCCGGTGCTTAAAATTATTGGTAAGGATAACGATTTTAGGATTGTTACATTGAATAATCGTGCTCAGAAATATATTGACGGAGTTATGGAAGGTTTGAAGGACTTAGCTGATGAAATGGCTGATACTGGCGAGATTGCCGGTAAAATTATTTGCCGGAAAGGGGAAACCTATGAGGAATCTGAAAGAACCAAGCAAAAAAATATTACGCAGGTGATTCGTCTCCTCCTAAAAAAATATAAATCTGAGCAGAAGGGATTTTTGGGATTATATGGGGCTTTTGCTTATGATTTGGTGCGACTTTTTGAGGATATTCCTGAGAATTTGCCTGCTATAGATGTGCCGGATTTTACTTTGTGCCTTTATGATACTTTTATTTTTGTTGATCATTTGAAGGAAAAATCTGAGTTGGTGCTTTTTAGGAATTTGGATGAAGGGGTAGAGGATTATCGGAAAAAGATTCATCAGGAGATTGATGGTGATGGGGGGAAGACGGTTTTTGAGGATGATGGTTTTGAGATTTTGAATGCGAAATTTGATTTGGAAAAGGATGGATATGAGAATCAAGTGCGGATTGCCAGGGATTTGGCGCGGAGGGGTGAGCTTTTTGAGGTTGTTTTGTCAAATGAATTGAATGCTGATTTTAAGGGTGATTCGTTTGCGCTTTATTTGAAATATCGTGATATTAATCCTTCGCCGTATCTTTTTTATTTTGATTTTGAGGATGAACAGCTGGTGGGTGCTTCGCCGGAAATGATGGTGAGATGTGAACATGGTGAGGTGCATTTGAGGCCGATTTCGGGGACGGCGCCTCGTGGCAAAGATCCTGTTGAGGATCATGAGCATATGCTTGAACTGCTAAATAGCCCTAAAGAGCGCGCTGAACTGGATATGCTGATTGATTTGGGGCGTAATGATTTGAGTCGGATTTGTGAGCCCGGGATTGAGGTGAGCGATTATCGTTTTGTTGAGAAATATTCCAGGGTTATGCATACGGTGGCTCATTTAACCGGCAAGTTGCGATCTGAATTTACCGCATTTGATTCTTTGGTGGCGTGTATTAATGCGGGTACTTTAACCGGTGCGCCCAAGGTTGCCGCAATGACTGAGATTGAAAAAAATGAAAAAACGCGACGTGGCTATTATGGCGGTACTGTGGGTTATCTGACTTTTGCCGGGGATATGGATACGGGTATTATTATTCGAACCGCTCATATTAAAAATGGTCGGCTTAATTTTAGGGTGGGGGCGACTTTGCTTTATGATAGTCAGCCGGATAAGGAATATGATGAGACGATTAACAAGGCTAAGGCGTTTATGAATACTTTTTGTTAACTTAATACTTATGCCAAAATTCAAAAAAATTCTTGTTATAGATAATTTTGACTCGTTTACCTTTAATCTTGTTGACTATTTTCGGCAGCTTGAGCGAGAGGTGGTGATTTTTCGTAATACTATTGATGTGGATCGCGTGGCTGAGATTAAGCCTGATCTCATTGTTTTTTCTCCGGGGCCTTCGGTGCCTAAAAATGCGGGTAATATGATGGAGATTATTGATAAATATCATAAGACAATTCCGATGTTTGGGGTGTGCTTGGGGCATGAGGCTTTTATTGAATATTTTGGGGGGTCTCTTAAATTAATTGAGCCGGTGCATGGTCGTTCTTCTGAGATTAATCACGATGGGAAAACTATTTTCACTTCTGTTGAAAAAGATTTTATGGCAGGGAGATATCACTCTTTGGTGGCTGATAAAGTACCGGATCAATTTGACATATCGGCTACTTGTGATGATAAAGTTTCAGGAAAATTAGTTATGGCAATACGTCATAAATCGCTTCCTATAGAGGGTGTACAGTTTCATCCTGAATCTGTGTTGACCATGAAAGGTAAAAATGGCTTTGTTATAATTGAAAACATCGTTAATATGAAGTATGCTAGTCTTTAATCTTTAGTTTTGGTGAGAAATATTTCTCACGGGGATTAAAAATAACCGTCACATAATATGGATAATTTATCTCAGAAACAAATTGAATCTTTTTTGCTGGATAGCATTAACGGTGAGCTTAATATGAAAGCTCAAGAAGAGTTTTTAGTGAATTTGCAAAATAAAGGTGTAACTGCCGAGGAGCTTAGATATTTTGTGCAGTATATGCAGACTCAGCAAACTGAAGTGTTGGATTTGCCGGGTGCGATTGATATTTGCGGTACGGGTGGTTCGGGGCTTAAAAGAATTAATACGTCCACTATTGCGGCTTTTGTGTTGGCCTCTTTGGATGTTTCTGTCGCTAAGCATGGCAATAAAGCGGCAAGTGGTAGATTTGGGAGTTTTGATTTATTGGAAGAACTTGGAATTAATATTAATCATGGGAAATATAATTTGGAAAAGATTTTTAAGCAGACTAAGTTGGCTTTTATTTATGCCAGGAAATTTCATCCCGCAATGAAACATTTTGCTGATGTGAGAGATAAAATTGGCAAACCTACAGTGTTTAATTTGCTTGGGCCTCTGCTTAATCCTGCAAATACCAAAGTTCAAATTGTGGGTACGGCGTTTGAGGAGTTGATGCCTTTATTGGCTGAGACTGCCAGGTATTTGGGTAAAAAACAGGTTACTGTGGTGCGTGGTGATGATGGACTTGATGAAATTACTATTACCGGGCCTACTACTATTGTTGAGCTGAAAAATTTTGAGATTAAACGTTTTATTTTAAGGACTGAGAATTTTGGTATTTCCGAGGCGAGTTTTGAGGATATAAGCGGGGGCACCAAATTGCAGAATAAAAAGCTTTGTATGGAAATTCTTGAGGGAACGTGCAATACCAGACATCTGGATCTTGTGCTTGTGAATTGTGCTTTTGTGATGAAGATGATGGGACATGTCGGTGATTTTAGAGAAGGATATAATAAGGCAAAATATGCGATTGAAAGAGGTAAGGCTCTTAAGAAATTTGAGGAATATGTGAAGATTTGTAATCAATATGGTGTTTTGGATGAGATAGTGGCTAATAAAACTGCGGAAGTGAGAAAGACAATTAGCGCTGTTCCTCTAATAAAATTTGAAAAAAGTATTAAAAAAAGTGATAGAGATTTTTTGAAAATGATGAAAAGGAGTGGTAGGTCGCTTATTGCTGAGATCAAGAAGGTTTCACCTTCAAAAGGTTCTTTAATTGAAGAATTTGATGTTGAGAGTATTGCCAAGCTTTATGAAAGGTCCGGGGCTAAGGCGATTTCTGTGGTTACTGAAAAGAAATTCTTTGGGGGTGATGTTGAAAATATTGCTATAGCTAAAAAAGCGACAAAGAAGGTGCCGATTTTGTGTAAGGATTTTATTTTGAATGAATACCAGATTTATGAAGCTCGCTATAAAGGCGCTGATGCGGTGCTTTTGATTGCGGCGATTTTGAGTAGGCAGGATATTGAGAAATTCTTGGGGATTGTGAGGGAACTTGGGATGGAAGCTATTGTTGAGGTGAATAATGAGGATGAATTGCAGACGGTATTAAAAACTTCAGCTCTTATTATCGGGATTAATAATC
>JAHJTR010000100.1 GCA_018829865.1 Patescibacteria group bacterium
AAAATTCCTCGAGCAAAATTCTATCACCGATTTCACCCGCAGCTGTATAGGCAGCCCCGAGCTGCACCGATTGTAATTTATTTTTTGGACTTTTATCCCAAGCATCAAGTAGTATTTTTCTCGATTTAACTAAACCTGCCGCGTGAAAAATAGCACCGAAGTGCCTATTATTAAGATTGTGTTTCGGTAATGAATGCCAAATATATTCCAGTAAATCTCTATCACCTACAGCGCCCGCAGCCGATATCACAGCTCCGCAAATTTTATCAGTTATACAAGATTGCCGAGCCTGATCCCATATTTCGCGCAACATTTTTTTACTTCTGACAGCACCTGATGCAGATAGGGCACTACCAAAGACCGCATCTGTCATTTTTTTTACCGGCAAGGTCTCCCAAATTTCCTGAACCAATTCTTCGTCATAAAGGCCCCCCGCCGCTGTAAAAGCTGAACCGTAAGCAAATGAGGTAAGTGATTCTTTTGGTGATGCCGCCCACATCATTCTCAGCATGGCTTTACTATAAACCAATGCAGCGGCAGTATAGGCAGCTCCTATTATTACGGAATCTATCCGCAGCGTTACAACTTCATCCCAAATCTTTTTTAATAATTCTTTATCATAAAACTTACCCGCAGCAAAAAGAGCAGAACTAATTGCAATAGAATTCAGATCATCTTTATCTGCCCGATCCCAAAAATCCACAAATAATCCCTTGTCGTCAACATTCGCACAGGCCGTAAAAATCGCACCATAAATAAATGGATTGAACAAATTCTCCGGAATATCCTCTGTAATCATCCTCAGCAGAACTTTGCTTTTTATCTTACCGGCGGTAGAAACAGCCAAGCTGCATTCTTTTGCAGTTAATTCATCCGTACTCAAACCAGCCCAACCATCAAGCAATATCTTCTCGCTAGTCTTGGGATTTCGATTGATCAATTTTTGCCAATCTTCAATTTGCCCCAAATTAATTGTTCTTAAGAATAGTTAACTGAATAAATTATCACATATACTACTAAATTAGTCAAAAATGAAAAACAATGCTTGCAAAAAAAAAATCGACAAGCTAACATTCTATACAAACATTAAAAAAATGAAGACTTATGAAAGACTACTTTAATGACACAGTCTCTCTTGAAACCTTAAAACTTCTTGCGGCAGAAAATATTTCAAGTATAGATTTTAACAGAATCAAAAAGCATAATTTGCTCGAATTTAAAAAATTGGATAAGAGTTGCATAGATTTCATCGATAGTTGCCATAGAAATCATATGTCAAAAGAAATGATCCTTTTTTGGGACTCATTTTATCAGATAAGAGAGCGTTATGTTAGGGGATGGGCCGAATATATGAGTATTAAGAATGTGGATGAAATTATGGACATTCTTAATGAAATACAGGAGGTATTTGTCAAAACCGGATCACTGTATCTGATAGTACACGCGGCAATAAACAGGGATCAATTAGATAAAGCCTTTAATTTTGACAAATCAAAAAATGAATTTGAAGGATCTCTTAAGGTAATCGAAATTCTTGATACTTTATTTAATTTTAATCCGATTGAGAGCACAAAAAACGCCATCAAAATTAATAACGATTTAAACCTCGACAACATTGATTATGATTTGGAAAGCATTATTTATCCCTCTTCAATTCCCACAAATAGACAAATTACTATCCGCCAGTTGTGGAAATTAATAACCGACACAATCATTCCCGGCTCCAAATTTGTAAGATTTTTCAAAAAATAGGTTGCATTTTTAAATCAAAATATTACATTTAAGCAGCATCGATCGCTATAAAAAGTAAATTTTTATAAACATCATGCAGCTGAAGCTGATCAGAGGACCTATATTCTTTAAAAGTAGAGAGGTAAAGTGTATAGGTAAAAAAACATAAACTTCAGCTAACTGCCTCCTCAAGCTACCCTCTAGGTGAGAGGAGGCAATCAAAAAAAACATGATCGAATATTTCAATATCACTTATACCAGGTCTAATTTAGATAAAACGGTTCAACAAGCCGTTATTGATCAAAGTATCAACGGTGTCAATTTGACGCCCTCTGAATGGATGGCCTATATCGACACGATTTCTGCCGAATATCCAAAATTAGTTCAGGCGATGATGCAGCCAATCCCCAATGATAGGCAGTCATTCGATGCAATAATTAAAAATCTTCCTCCTAATCATTTTTTACCCCTGTTTATTGCAGAAGTCACAGAAAAACCCATAAATATGATTAGCGATAGCGAGGCCAGCTTTTTTTCAAATTTTTTTAGAAATGGAAGAGCAATAACCTTTCAAGTACTGCAAATTTTAGCCATTCTCAAAAAAATTACGTCTGAGCAAGGGAGAAGCAGGGATTTAATTAGTGAATTTGAGTCAACTTTTCTTAAAGGTATAAATATCTGCTACATCGATCAGGATTTTCTTGAGAAATTATCCATTGAAACAAAGAAACTTGTTCTCGTGAATAATTCCTTATTGAGGTATCTATATTCTTTTTTAAATATTCAGAATAATTTCCGCAACATAAAAAAAATGATCGTCTGGAGTAAAATTAGCCTTGGAATATTTTTTGAAGAAGAAGAAAATATTGTCGAAAGAGCACGAGCAAACATAAAAAATCAAAAAACCCATGACACAACTAACGAGGAGAGCATATCTGTTTTAGCCAGACTGGCCAAGGTTAAACAAAATATCCGCAGCTTTATGAATAATAGCCGGTAAACAATTACCCCTTTAAAACCTACAAACCGGCACGCACTGCATTGTACAAGGGGCAGCAGGATTATCACTGTGTCTGCAAGCTGACTCGCATTCGTTAAACCTGCCGCCTGAATTATTGCACCAGTATTCGGAAGTATATTCACATTCATTGTATTCCTGCAGCCAGTTCCCTTTGAAATCCACACATTCTTTTGCAACAATTGCGGTTGAGGGTTGCTTATCAAGCACCATATTCGGTCTTTCGGTGAA
>JAHJTR010000101.1 GCA_018829865.1 Patescibacteria group bacterium
CTGAATGAGCGCATGCTCGTATTCGAAGAATCTCGGGTAATCAGCATTGTCAAACTTAGCAGCTAGTGTCTTGAACGCTGCAACGCCCTCTGCTTTCAGAAGCTGTTCTTCAAATCTTTCTAGATTCATGAGATTCCTCCAGGTAGAGTGTTATGAGGTAATTGTGTTATTTCGTGATATTACAAAAAATGTACAAGTTAATACTCTATCAAATTAATAAAAATATGTCAAGAAAATCAATGGCTCAATGGGGTTAAGCCGTTGAATTATTTGAGCTGATACCTGACAAATCTTCCTTTTTCTCCTTGTTGCTCAATTTTCCCCTCTTCCTCAAGCTCATCTAAATATCGCCTACCTTAGGTACTTCCTCTGAGAAGCTGGACATTCGATCTTGTCCTTAAGAACAAGAAAACCACCATCACCGTCAGTGGCTATAATTTTTGGATTATCTCCTAGGTCGTAAACTAAATCAACCACGCCATATCTTTCTGCCACACTTTTTTCATTAGCCATCCACACAACATCTTTTGCCCGCCTCCTGCCTAATTCCTTTCGCATGTCCAGCGTCAGGTGCATAAAGTCTGTTGCATTGCCGAGTTCGTCTTCCTCAAATTTCACAACATCAAGTGCGGTGGCATTTCTTCTTGGGGTGAATCCAGTATCGCCACGATATGCCTTACCATTATAGTTTGGAAGTGTTTTAAGGGTTTTAACAAAACCCATCTTTTTTATTTCTTTCAATTTTTTTTGATAAAACATCCAATATGATTTTGTTTTTCTGGTTTTTTGCGCTTCTTAATTCCTGAATCTACTGCTAAAATTTTTAAATCCTCCCAAAATCCAAATTCACAATAAGCATTTGCCATTTTTGAAGCTAACACAGACATTGTATCATCGTCTACATTTGTCGAGTTAAATCCTACCTGTTCTAAATCAGCGCGACAAACGTTGGTGATGGGAAAATCTTTATAACTTTTTTCTATTTGTGTAGTTTTTGTTAATTTCATAAATATTCTATTACTTTGATTATTGATATTTAAAGATCAAATTCTTGTCTCATTGCAATCAAAATTTTTTCAGCTGAATAAAGTAGACCAACTTGGTCTGGTATCACATGTATGAATCTCTCCTTAATTTCCGAAAAATGAGTTTCCACTTCTATTTTTAAAAAACAAAATGTTTTACTCTTTCTAAATGGCTCAATGGGGTTGAGCCATTGAATCTATGCAATTAGAATTATTATTCTTTGACGAAGGTCGGAAGGGAACTAAAGGGGTGAATGCCCGAAGCCCAAAACTCCTTTAATCTTATTTTGAACTTTTATCTACCAGCTTGGCGAGTAAACTAACAAAAGCGATAAATTCCAACGCCATTTCTGGGTCGTCTTTAATAATTTTATGGGCGCGTGGGTTTCTCAAACCAGCAACAGCACCCGAAAACATCATCATAAATCCTTTTTGTTCATCAGCATCCGAGGTGTCCGCTAACTTATTAAATTTTAGAACCGGATTTTTCGGACTAAATACCGCCTCCATAAGTGCGTTTCCGTCCTTATCCTCAACACCGCTTCGCATTCGTACCAATGCGTTAAGTGCTTTGGTCGCGTCCTCAACGGCGTTTGCATAATGGCCGTCTCTGTATAAATTACCAACTGCACGCTCAATTTCGGGGTGCAATTCAAGGCCCTCATATGCTTTTAGTGTTTTTCCGGCAGAAGTTAATCCCGCATCTCCCAATTCTTCAAGAAATCCTTTTTTAATCGCCTCCAAATGTGCTTTAGCAGTAGCGATACCACGACGAAGCCCCTCGTGAATTTCGTGAATAGGGGTTTGGTGCATCATGTTTATCGAAGCGGTATCCAATCGTGTAACTTGCCAATGGTAACGGTTATATTCAACTGTCCCCGCACCAAAAATTGAAACAAGCAATGCATCTAATGACTTTTCAAGTGCGTCAATTTTCGCATCGCTTCTATCGTTTACGGAATCAACATCAAAACCTTCAAGATCGGCTATTCTCCTTTCAATTTTCGGGATAGCCGCTTCCATTTGTTGATAAGAAAGATTTGCTTCAATAAGTTGTGGTTGTTTTGTCTTTGCCATAAATTTTGATTATTTATCGATTTCCCTTTGCCCGATTGTGCGTTTTGCACAACATTTGACAGTTCTTGGATGTCGTTTTACCACCCTTACTCCAAGCTGCTACGTGGTCAGCATCCATATCGCTTAAATTCCAAATTTTGTCTTTATTGGCATCGTGCCCGATGGCACAAAGTGGGCAGTTTGATTCTTTTTTCTTTTCAGCTTTAGTAGTTTGTTCTTTGTATGATGATTTTTTGGTTGCTTCATCAAAAACTCTAACCTCAAGCAATTTCGTATCAGTAGAACCTCCTAAGATAAATTCAAAAATACCTTTGCGATTTTTGATATACGGATCGCCGTACAGTTTTTGCACTTCTTCTGAAACCTTTTTTGGATTGTACGATTTTTTATGGTATGCCTCATACAACCGTCCCCACTCAAGTCCGCGCATCTCGCTTTCCACATCAATAAATACACTAGAAATCCAATCAATCACACTACTGAAATATTTTTTCAGTTCAGTAATATTTTTATCAAAACGATGGCTACTCATATAGTCTCCGATATTGCCCTTACTTACCCAATCAAGCGCACGTTCCAAAAAATCCTGCCGGTTAGCGCTACCTGATACGTATGCGCTCCATTTCTGGATATTGGCGTTTTGACTATTGCTAAACTCCTCCTTACCAAGTGTTACAAAAGGCCCTGAATACACGGCATTGAGCAATTCTTGAGGTTTAAGCGGAACACCAGCAATATTGATCGTTTTAAACCACTCTTTTATCTGGCTTTCTGTACCTTCGCATTCATAAATGAGTAGCTTAGTTTCCAATATCTTGACTTTCTTGTCTTTTGCCATACCGCCAAAATATTGCTCCATTCCATTCTCGTCTTTGATTGCAAACTTATCAGCCACAAAACGTCCAACACTGGTGATTCGTTGTTGCCCGTCCAAAACTTCCAGCTTGTTTTCGGAAACCTTATTAAAATAAATTAAGCCGATTGGGTAATCTTTGAGTATTGATTCAATAACAGCAATCTCTCTTTTTCCGCCATCGGAGGCATAGATATAGTTACGTTGATACTCTGGCTGTATAGTAAGTTTACCAGACAAACCGAATAGCCCTTTGCCCTCCAATTCATTATAGACAAACCCTTCGCAAATATCTTTAACAGTGATGTTGGTTTTTAAAGTTGTTTTCATATTATTAATCAAAATTTATTACTAATTTTTATCTTTTTCCTCCAAAAGCGGATCAGCCTTTGGCTGAAATTTTTTCTCCACCTTTTTCTCCAACAATTTAATGTTTTCCAAATATGCTTTTTCAACAGGGGAAAGTGTTTTAATTTGATATTTTTTGTATTCCTTTTCTGCTTTTTCTATGGCTTTTTTATGCGTTACTTTTCCAGCGTCAATTAAAACACCTTCGCCGTAATCAGAAAGTAATTTATCTAAAGATGCAATATGATCTGCCATACGCATTACTTGCTGATCCATAGCGCGCAATTCTGCCAATTCAAAATATGCCGAAACAAGTCTGTTTAATTTTTCTAACTCTTTAGCAGACAAATAATTTTTAGCAATTCTTACTTCTTCTAACACGGGTAAATCCCCCGCAAAAACCGTCAAACCCATAAATTCTTTACCACTATCAGCGCGATTGTAAATAACTTCTGATGCTGTCTGTTTATGCGCAGCATAGTGCAATTTGTTTTGCACAATTTTGAAAAACTTAATTGAATGCAGGGATTTTGGATCATAATCCGCGCTTGTGGAATAAAGATCTAAAACTTGTCTATACAACATCTTTTCACTGGATCGAATATCGCGGATGCGAGACAAGAGCTTTTTCCAATATAAGCCGCCACCATTGTTTTTCAAACGCTCATCATCCATCGTGAATCCTTGGACGATATACTCGCGCAGGCGCTCGGTTGCCCA
>JAHJTR010000102.1 GCA_018829865.1 Patescibacteria group bacterium
AGGTGTTGGGTTTTGAGCTCTGTAGATCATAATCGCCATTTCAGCTCTGTTTAGAGTAGCTTCAGGAGCGTATGTTCCGGCACCTTTACCTTTAACAACTGTGTTATTGTAGAGAGTTTCTACGTATTTGTAGAACCAATCATTGATTTTAACGTCGGTAAAATGTGGACCGTTAGCAGTGTTTTCTGCAAAACCGAACGCTGTGTGAACGATTTTAGCAGCTTCGGCTCTGTTGATAGTTTGATCAGGACGGAATTTTCCATCCGGATAACCGGCAACGATACCGTTTTGAACTGCTGTAGCCACATATGTACCATACCAAGAATCTTTTGGTACGTCTGGGAATGGATCGCTTGATGGAGTTACTTTTTCTAAATTAGTAGCTTCAACAGCAAGTTTTACAACTTGCGCGCGATTTACAGGGTCCCCTGGGTAGAAGTTTGTGCGTTTCACGAGTACGCCGTCTGTAGCTAGTTTTTCAACAGCTGCATAGGCCCAGTGATCAGCAGAAACATCTGCAAATGTACCTGCGTGAGCAGGAGCGACGAGAGCAAAGCTAGCAACAAGAGCGGCTAGACAAATACTCGCGATGGTACGCTTTAGTGTTTGCACCATAGAGCAGATTTCCTTTCATTTAAAGGTTATAAAATAAATAAACAATATATATTAAGTTTTAGTCTAATTCTAAAACGTGAATATTTTTTGGTAGTTTTCGAGGCCGAGTTGTCAAAGGTCTAAGTATATATATAAGGTATAGGAATTTTTTTTTCGCAGATTAATCTAGGTGATCATATATTTTTAACGTGATGAGACGCAGGGATGTTACAATTTTTAATGTGTTTTTTTTGATTTTTTGTTTTTTGTGGTAGTCCCAACGGGACTCGAACCCGTGTCTCCACCGTGAGAGGGTGGTGTCCTAGACCGCTAGACGATGGGACCCAGTTCTTTTTAAAGCTTTATTTAAGCTCTAAATTTCTTAGATGAGTTTATAGAATAAAGTTAACAATTTCAATGTTATTTGGCTTTAAGTAGCTCGTATGTAATGAAGTACATTTTAGTTATTTAAAAACGTTCTTTTGGTGTGGTAATTATTGTAATTTGAATAGTTGATTTTTTGATTAGTCGAATTCGTGATTTATCTTTTATTTATGCTATTTTTCAAGTATACAAATTTTGTTAATTTTTGATTAGTCGACTAATCAAAAAAATCACTGAATACTTTTTGTCTAGTCATGACTGCCATATGTAATATTTTAAAAAAAATAAAATAAATTATTACAAGGTCAATTTTTGCTTTTATGTTTTATGGCAGCCCTTTTTTGATTATTTAATTATTAGCAATGCGATGATAATTTAATGAAAGTAATATTTTGATTAGTCAAAATCCAATTCCGATTAATCAACACTGTTTTTTTGACTAATCAAAACTACTGTTCTTCCCTTGTGTTCAACGTAAATGTGCACACTCTAAACATCTATTTACATTTTCGTATATTATTCTATAATCACTATATGGAAAATATTTTTTGTCTTTTTCCCAATATTAGTGTAAACATTTCTAGTACAAACTAACTTAAGAAAACATGTCTGAAGACCTATATAAGATACTTGGAATAGAGCGCAATGCCTCTGATCAAGAGATAAAACGTGCTTACAGAAAGATGGCGCAAAAACATCATCCCGATAGAAATAAGGATAATAAAGAATCCGAAGAAAAGTTTAAGAAGGCGAATATGGCCTATGAAGTCCTTTCAGATAAACAAAAACGGACTCAATATGACCAATTTGGAAGCAGCGAGGGGGCAAACTTCGGTAGTGGATTTCAGGGCGGAGGTTTCGACTTTTCCAGCTTTGGAGGTAGTGGGTTTGCTGATATTTTTGAGACTTTTTTTGGCGGCGGCGCTTCTCACTCCCAACAACAATCAAAAAGAGGGCCCAAAAGAGGTAGCGATATTGAAACTATGATTAAGATTACCTTTAAAGATGCGGTTTTTGGGGCTGAAAAGAATTTGGAAATCACTAAACCCGATGTTTGCGATAAATGCCTTGGGAAAGGGGCTGAGCCGGGGACTAAAATTAATGATTGTAGGACGTGTAATGGCTCTGGGGTCATCAAGCAGGTGCGCAGTACCATTCTAGGGCAAATTAGTACTTCAGCGGTATGTGGTGAGTGTAATGGAGAGGGTAGGATTCCTGAAAGAAGGTGCGGGCAATGCCATGGAACAGGTAGAGCAAGAAAAACCAGCAAGATTAAAGTGAAAATACCGGCTGGCATTGATGATAATTCAACAATTAGAATAAAAGATAAAGGGGAAGCTGGGATTAAAGGTGGCATCCC
>JAHJTR010000103.1 GCA_018829865.1 Patescibacteria group bacterium
TACACTAAGTTTTTGTAATAATACGTAGATAACAGTTTTTTGCAGCCGACAGCCCCGCACATTTTGTGACCCATTGTGGTCCGATGTTTCAGACCCATTACTGCGTTATTCCAGTTCAGGGTGGGCTGCGGCTGAAAAACGCGTTGGGCAAAAACTATCATATTACATTTTGGTATAATTTTTATCTTATAAGTGACTAAAATAAATCACTGTGGATTTGATTAGGTTTTATGACAAACAAAAGGCGAAATTACAGTCCAGCTGAGGAACTATCTCTAACTACTCAAGTGGAAGGAATATGCCCTCTCTGTGGCAAGGCTCTTTTTTACACAAAAAAAGTCAAATCATATAAAGGATATGAACTTGCACATATTTACCCGCTAAATCCATCAGCAGATGAAATTGAAGAGTTAAAAAATGAAGAAAGGCTACATGAAGATGTCAATCATCCAGACAATCTGATCCCACTTTGCCTTAGCTGCCATGGAAAATTTGACAAACCCAGAACAGCCTCAGAATATCAGAAACTTGCAGAGCTAAAAAAGTCACAAATTAGAAAGTCTAAACAGCAGGAAATTCAGATTGAATATCAATTAGAGGATGACATCAGACTAGTTATAGATGGGCTCTATTCTGCGGATTACGCTCAAATGGGTACTGAGATCGAATACGAATCCAAGAGTCTTAAAGAAAAATTCACCTCAGACTTTCCATCACCCATTCGTCAAAAAATTAAACATAACGTGGCTGATTACTATCAATTTGTTAAATCAAAATTTGCAGAAATTGAGCAAGATAATCCAAATTCATCTGTACTTATTTTTTCGCAGGTTAAAAGCTATTATCTAAAACAAAAAAGTCTAAGGATCTCCCAGCAAGAGATCTTCTCTAATATTGTTGATTGGTTTTTTATAAAAACAAAACCCCAAACTATTGAAGCAGCTGAGATTGTAACCTCATTCTTTATTCAAAATTGTGAGGTATTTTAATGATTACACCAAACAAAGTTATATCCATTAAAGAATCTGCCTTGGGATTGGTTGGAGATATTTTGACTCTGGGACCTGAGCCTATAGAGATTTCCAAATTATACAACACTGTATCAAATAAATTTAAGGATATTAGTCAATTCTTGCTGTGCTTAGATTTACTTTACGTTCTTGGTAGAGTGGAAATTAACTTTGAAACTGGGATTTTATACTATGCTAGTTGAAATTCGTTGTGATTTGTTTAGGACAAAAGCCGTTCCTTTTCATGAGGGTCTTAATGTTGTTTTGGGAGATGAAAACGCTACCAATTCAATAGGCAAATCGATTTTATTAATGGTTATTGATTTTGCATACGGTGGAAATTCATTACTCAGTCATAATACTGACCTAGTAGATGAGTTAGGACACCATGATTACTTTATTTCCTTTGAATTTGAAAGCGAAACATATCGTTTCATGCGTGGGACACAGCATCCAGATGTTGTTTATAAATGCAATATCGATTATGAACAAATCACTCCAATTTCAATTGAAGAATATACTGCGTTTCTAAAGTCTGCTTATAGCATTGATATCGAAGATTTGACTTTTCGTGCATTTGTAGGTCTATACCTACGTATTTGGGGAAAAGATAATTTAAATGTCTATAAACCGCTCCATATCGTTCAAGCAAAGTCCGGAAAAGATTGTGTTAACAATCTAATAAAATCTTTTAGTCGCTATCACACAATTAAGGAATTAGATGAAAAACTAAAGGTAAAAGAAAATGAGAAAAAGGCTTTTAATAACGCATATAAAAATAAAATTATTTCCAAAATTGGGAAACGTGAGCATAAAGTAAATGAAGAAAGAATTACCGATATTGAGAATGAAATAGAGGATATAAAGAATAACTTGTCGAAATATGCTACCAACATTTCAGAAATAATTAACCGAGAGATTTTAGAGCTTAAAGTACAAAAGGATGAACTTTTGTCCATCAAAATGAAAACTCAAAACAAGCTTGCCAGAATTAAACGGAATATCTCTGAAAATAAACATATAAAAAGCCAACATTTTGATGAACTTAAAAACTTTTTCCCAGAAATTAATCTCGATCGTCTAGCGAATATAGAAGAGTTTCATAGTAATGTTGCAAAGCTTTTAAGGACAGAACTTCGAGAGACAGAGAAGGAACTGGAAGATCAATTATCTCGAATTAATTTTGAAATATCTTCGATAGAAGCCAAAATGGCAAGTACACTTCAAACTGTGGATGAACCGTCAAAAATAGTTGACCGTGTAATTGACTTGTCGACATCTTTAAGAAATATAAAATTTAAAAATCAGTATTATGAAAATGAAATCTCTATCGAAGAGGACATTAAAAAGTATAAAAAAGAATTATCGGATGAAAAAGGGAAGATAATCAATCTATTAGAAGGTGCAATTAACGATGGGATAAGTCGAATTGTAACATCAGTTTTTGGAATTAATCGAAAGAGTCCAAATATTCATCTAAAAGAGACAAACTATTCATTTGAAGTCTTTGAAGATACTGGAACAGGAACAGCATACGCTAGTTTAATCGTTTTTGATTTGGCTATTTTTAAAGCGACAAAACTTCCTTTTGTTGCTCACGACTCATTACTATTCAAAAATATTGAGAACGACTCTGTGGCAAATCTCTTTAAAGTTTATTCTGGCATTAAAAAACAATCCTTTGTTGCCATTGATGAAATTAAAAAATATGGAGCTGACACATCAGAGTTACTTCGGAAATGCTCAGTTGTTCAACTTGATAATGATAACGTATTGTATGTAAAAGATTGGCGTAAGTAGAATATATTTATTTAGTAACGCTGCAATATACGAAGGTCAGGTAATATAAAATGCCCAACAAGTGCATAAACGCAGACTTTAATCGCGCCGTTTCGTTCGCTGCGCTCACTGCACAACGCGATTAAAGCTGGTTATGCAGGCGTTGAGGCTGTAGAAAAAGTCTATTTTGAGTTTAAACATAAGTTTTTTTCGCATCGAGAAGCCTGTTAAATCAATTTGGAAGTGTAAATTAGTCCCAGAATTTACGTAGCAACGCGTTTTTTAAACAAATTTTGGAGA
>JAHJTR010000011.1 GCA_018829865.1 Patescibacteria group bacterium
TTCATAATATCCACATTTTCGCGCTCAGCCAGACGACTCACATGCACGTTTTCTTCGACATGGAAGCCAAAAACTATTCCTTTGCTGGCCGATGCCATCATTACGTCACCTTCGGTAATAGCGCCAATTCCCGCATGAATTATTTTAATTGCCACTCGATCGTCTTTAATTTTTGCCAGAGATTGACGAATTGCTTCGAGCGAGCCCTTTGTATCTGCCTTTAGTACAATTTTGAGATTTTTGAGTCGGCCTTTATGAATTTGGGAAATGATTTCTTCCATTCCCATACCGCGATTTTTCCATTGATCCGCTTTTAGCAGGGTATCTACCATTAGGGCCTGCTCTTTTGCTGTTTTTTCGTTAGCGCAAACCTGAAGAATATCACCGGACATAGGTACTGTTGAGAGACCGGAAATCCTTGCTGCATCCGACGAGCTGACTTTTTTAAGCCTCTTGCCTGTGTGATCGATCATTGTTTTGATGCGGCCGTAAGCGCGCCCTACAACTACATTATCGCCTATTTTTAGAATACCGGCATTGATTAAAATTGTGGCAACAGGGCCGAGATTTGGGTCTAGGATGGCTTCAATAACCGTGCCAACTGCCGGTCTATTCGGATTTGCTTTGAGATCTTGCATTTCGGCGACTAACAGAACCATGTCGAGTAACTCGGGGATTCCTTGACCGGTCATAGCTGAAACCGGAGCCATAATTGTTTGCCCTCCCCAATCTTCCGGTTGCAAGCCGTGCTCAACCAATTCGCCTTTTACTTTTTCAGGATTTGCGTTTGGTTTGTCCATCTTGTTGATGGCCACTATGATCGGAATATTTGCTTCTTTTGCATGGTTGATTGCCTCAATTGTCTGCGGTTTAACTCCTTCATCCGAGGCCACGACCAGAATCGCAATGTCAGTTGCTTTTGCGCCACGAGCTCGCATTGAAGTAAAGGCTTCGTGGCCGGGGGTATCCAGAAAAGTAATTTTTTGTCCATTTTTTACAACCTGATAGGCTCCTATGTGCTGAGTGATGCCGCCTGATTCCGTGCTCACCACATCAGCGTCTCTAATATAATCCAGTAATTTGGTTTTTCCATGGTCGACATGCCCCATTACACTGATAACGGGTGGTCTTTTTTTGAGAGATGCAGGTTCATCTTCAGCTAATAATTTCTCAATATTTCCACTCATTACATCCTCAATATCACCGGCGGTATGGATTTTTTTTAGTTTTGCTCCGAATTCGTTAGCGATAATTTGCGCGGTATCATAATCGATTTGTTGGTTTAGGTTTGCCAATATACCGTTTTTCATCAGTTCTCCGATAACTTTGGCTACGCTTAAATCGAGTTTCTCTGAGAACTCTTTTACTGAAATGACTTCAGGAATTTCAACTTCCTTGCCTTTTAGTGATTCGGTTACATTTTTTACTTCTTCCTCAGTGTTTGATTTAATATTTTTTTTACCGGCTGTTTTTTTTCTTTGACTTTTGATTATTTCTCTCTCGATTTCTTGACTTACCAATTCGTCATAAACCTCGGCTGTATCATCATCTTCCATTATCTGAGCTTCAGATTCAATCTCGCTTTCCACCAAGTCAGCTATATCTTTTTCGATGGTTTTTTCTTTAGGTCCAAGTTCAAAACCCAGATCGATAATTTTATCTTTCAGGGCTTTTTCTTTTAATCCCAGTCTTTCTGCGAGTTCGCTTATTTTTACTTTGGCTGCGGGCATATTGAATTTTTTTTAAAGCCATAGAAGATTAAGCCATTTTTGTGTTGATGTAAAGTGGTATTTAGGTGGGAGGAGTTTGCTGATTTGGTAAAATGAGAAGTACAGGTGTCTGAAAAATTGATTATTCCGGAAATTAATATATAATCGAAGTCGCTGAATAAATTTTTGACAATAAGGGCAAGTGGCGGAATTGGTAGACGCGCTAGATTGAGGGTCTAGTGACCGATATTTTGGTCGTGGAGGTTCAAGTCCTCTCTTGCCCACCATTCTACGCGCACAAGCGTAGAATGCCCTTCATAGCTCTCTCCGCCGCGATGTTTCGCTTTGGAGAGCACGGTCAGCGACGAAGGGCAAACGTTAGTAATCTATGAATGCTGCTATTGGCTGCGCTACGAATGGCACGGCCGCTTTTTTGGGGGAGAAAA
>JAHJTR010000104.1 GCA_018829865.1 Patescibacteria group bacterium
AATGGCAATCAAAAGCCAAAAACTCTTCTATGACATGAAACGAAGCGAAAACAAATTAACTGAAAGCATCACACAAAATCTAATATCAAAAATCAGAAATATGGGAGCATCTAAAAAAGGAGAAGAAAAATCCCTAATCAAAAAAATCATCAGCGACATAAGTGAGAAATTAAGTACAATATTCACCTCACCCCCCGAAGAAACCGCACAAAAACAAATAATCAGCGCAATCAACAGTCAAATTTGGGATTATTACAAACTCTGGTTCAAAAGCGCAAAAGAAGGGAAAAAAGAAATATTAGCAACCATCGCCGATCTCAAAAAAGAGAAAAGAAAGGAAGTTGAAAACCTCAAAAAAATCAAAAAACATTTATCAGTAGTATTATTCGCCAAAGCCGAAAAAAAAGCCGAACATCTCTGGATCTCATTTTTGCTCTCCGCAAACACTTTTACCGGATGGCTATTAACATTCTACCTTATCTATTATGTAATCGGCTTCCTCTTAATAAGCAAAAATTTCGGATTCAATCAAAACATCAGCTGGAATTTCAACGTCTTCCAAATCCCACTACTCAAACAATTCATTATCACAACGTTCATCGTTCACAGCGCAACCTCCCTCAAAATCATTTTTTTCAGACATAATTTTATCAGCAGTCTAGTAATCAGCATTATAAGCACAATATTCATTTTACTAGCAATAATAAATCTCTAATGTACCCATATATAACCCTTTTCGGCCCATTTATCGTTTACGCATTTTGGGTTTTCACATATCTCGCCATCATAGCAGGATTATATATATTTTTAAAAATCGCTCAAAAATATCGCCTCGATCTTCACATTCTCACAAAGCACTCCATTTTAATGATAATCAGCACAGTCATTTTTGCCAGATTTGCTAGATTAATTTTTATTTGGAAGGATATTTTTGGCAACAGTGGAAGCGAATTAATTAACAACTTACCCTCAGAACTAAGCCCGGGATTCTTCGAAAAATACTTCAAATTTATTTACCCCTTCGATCAACAATATTCAGTATGGGGAGCGTTATTTGGAGCCCTAATCTTTTTCATCCCCTACGCAATTAAACATAAACAAAATGTCTGGCGCTGGCTGGATTCATTCACAATCCCCGTGTTAGTGGGCCTCGCAATAGGTAATATTGGATTATTCATGGATGGACGCAGACATTTTGGCACTCCCAGTAATCTGCCATGGGCCATCAATTCATTACACTCAAAATTCGCAGTCGACATTCACCCCACTCAAATATATTCATTCCTCTACTGTCTGGCCATCGCCGGCATTATTTATTATTTCTTTAAAAGAAGGAATAAATACACATTTTGGGATAGAAGCGGAAATCTTGCATTACTTGGCATCGCCCTCTTCTCATTTATAAGATTTTGGCAGGAGTTTATCATAGGCATTGACAAATACTTGAATATCTTCGGAATTTATATTACTTATTATATCTCTGCCGCAGCATTTATTACTGCAACAACATATTTAATAATTCGCTTCAATAAATTTAAACAATCAAAAAATGACATCAATAAAAAATCTTCTTAAATACCTCTTAAAAACACCCGACTCCGATTTTAAATATTTATGGGTTTTATTGACCTTATTTGTAATCACAATTATCGCATCATTCATCATAAAATATTATCTCAAGAAGAAAAAAGATAAAATCCTCAAAAGGCTAATCAAAGTATATCCCGCCAGAATAATCGGCTTTGCTATCGCAGGTCTAATACTACTCTTTGCGAGAAGCCAAGAAATAATGATGCTTTCAACCAGAATCCTCTTATTATTTGATTTGGGATTCCTAATATATTTTATAGCTTATCCGATTTACCTATATCAAACAAAATACATAAATCTAGTTGAAAAAAAAGACAGCCAAGATGCCAGAAAAAAATACCTGCCAAAACAAAAAGGCAAGAAAAATCGAAAAAGATAAACTATCAAAATCAGCAAAACATAGTACTGATTCCGCCCCCATTGTAGGCAAAATCAGCTTAGGATATTTTAATAACCTCATATTTAACAAGTCCAGCCGGTACCTCAACTTCAACAACCGCTCCTTCTTCTTTATCAATAACCGCATTCCCGATTGGCGACTCATTTGAAATTTTGTGAGCAAGCGGATCAGACTCAGCGGATCCAACAATTACATATTCTTCAGGGTCATCACCATCAGTAATATTTTTTATCACCACAGTTGAACCAATCTGAACAATATTAGCTTTCTTGCTTTTCACAACCTTAGCATTTTTAATTTTCTCATCAAGCTCCAAAATTCGCCCCTCCACGAAAGCCTGCTCATTCTTGGCTTCCTCATACTCCGCATTTTCAGATAAATCACCATAGCTGATTGCCTCTTTAAGTCTGGAAGCAACTTTTCTTCTCTCAACGGTTTTTAACTGATCAAGCTCATCTTGTAGCTTGGTTAAGCCTTCCTGCGTCAAAAAAGCTTGTTTCTTTGAATCATCATCTTTTATCGTAATCATAAATATGTAATTAAATAATATTATCCTTTAATTTTAACACTTGTTGGGTGTTCTCTTAACTTTTGAAGAACCTTAGCCTCAATCTGCCTAATACGCTCGCGAGTAACCCCGAATTCCTGCCCTACTTCTTCTAAAGTATGCCCGATCCCATCTTTAAGACCAAATCTCATTTCAATAATTTTCCTTTCCCTTGGAGACAAATACTGAAGCATCTCTCCAATATTCTCTTTAATCAATTGTCTATTTGTTGATTCAGAAGGAGAAAGAGCCTCATCATCTTCAATAAAATCACCCAGTTTACTATCTTCTTCCGCTCCCACAGGCGCCTCTAAACTAACAATATCCTGAGAAATTTTTAAAATATGACTAACCTTTTTGATATCCATATCCATTTCAGCAGCAATCTCTTCAACCAAAGGCTCACGCCCAAGTTCCTGCACCAGTCGTCTCTGTGTATGAGTAAGCTTATTAATGGTTTCAACCATATGCACCGGTATACGAATAGTCCGAGCCTGATCCGCGATAGCACGAGTAATCGCCTGCCTAATCCACCAAGTCGCATAAGTAGAAAACTTAAATCCCCTATTGGGATCAAATTTCTCAACAGCTCTAAACAAACCGATATTTCCTTCCTGAATCAAATCCAAAAAAGACAAACCTCTTCCAATATATTTTTTAGCAATACTCACAACCAATCTCAAATTAGCCTCAGCCAACCGTTTTTTCGCATTCTGATCACCTTTTGCAATTCTCTTAGCCAAATCAACCTCTTCTTTGGCAGTAAGCAACTTAACTTTACCAATTTCGCACAAATACATTCTTATCGAGTCACTGGCAATCTCTTGCAAATCAATATTTTTAGGCGCATTTTTTTCCTCTTCAGCCTTCTTTTTTTTCTCATCTTCATCATCATCCCAACTTTGCCCTCCCTTTTTACTTTTCTTCCAAATCAATTCATCTTTAACATCAATAACCTCAACTCCAATATCAAACAAAAAAGTATACAAATCATCCAAAAGATCAACGTCATCCTCAATATTAGGAATAACTTTCAATATTTCCTGCTGAGTAACAAATTTCTGCTCCCAACCTTTTTTTATCAACTCCTGCATCTCCTCAGAAAACTTCTTGAATCTCTCGTCTGAGAGAAAAGTTATAAACTTTCGAACCTTAGCCATGAATATTGTAAATTAAGTATAAATTCTACGACACATTAACTTTATGTTTCTCCTCAAGCAACTCATCTATTCGGCTTTCATCACCGATCTCTCTGGCTTCTTTTATTTGCGCGGTTAATTCCCTTAGCCTATTTTTCCTATAATCCTTAACCAATCTCTCACACACCTGCTCAAATTCCTTATCTATCGCCTCTCTAACCAAAGATTGATTCCTATCCTCAGCATAAAGCGCCAAAATCGACAACTTTGCAAGCACTTCATCACCAAGTTCACCCAGTGACATCTTGAATTCCTCAAAATTTGCCTGTCTATTATAATTAGAAGTCATTGTCAAGTAAACTTTTTTTTCACTTTTTTCAAGATATTGCATCCAACGTTCCTTATCATCCAAGTTTTCAAGTAAGTCGGGGTAGGCCACAATAAGTGATAAAAAGTACCTGGATAAGCTAATTCTACTATTTTTTATATTTTCTAAAGGAGGAGAATCAACCGGTTTTTTAGGCTCAAAACTAGATGATTTAGTTTGCTTCAAATCAGCATAAATAATCTCAGGACTGGTACCCAATTTGCTCGCTAACTTGCGAACATACTCATCTCTCTCCAAAGAACTAACCACATTTTTTAGCAAAGGCAGCAAATCCGCCAAAACCGCTTTTCTATTTTCCAAAGTATTATGTTCTTTATCTAAAGTCGCTTTATCAATCAAATAATCAAAATACATTTTAGCTTCCAAAAGAGCTTTTTCCCACAAACTCGCATCCTTCATAATAATCTCATCAGGATCCTTACCCCCAACCACAGAAATTATTTTAATATTCACATCAAAAGGCTGAAGCATCTCAATAGTCCTACGAGCCGCTTGCACACCCGCATTATCACTATCAAACGACAATCTAAAATCATTGGTCAGACTTTTTAAAATTTTAGCCTGAGTAGCACTTATCGCCGTTCCGCTACTAGCAATCACATTTTTCACCCCCGCCTGATGCGACGCGATCACGTCCATATATCCTTCAACGATAACCACAAAATTATTTTCTTTAATTGCCGTACGAGCCGCCTTAAAACCATAAATCACCTTACTTTTCTTAAAAACCGGCGTATCAGGTGAATTTAGATATTTAGGAGAATCCTCGCTACTGAGCACCCTCCCACCAAACGCCACAACCCGACCATCATGCGTAAAAGTAGGGAAAATAACCCGATTCCGAAAACGATCATAAACACGCCCCGCACCCGTATCTTTACTTACAACCAAACCTCCATCAAGCAACAAATCCTTACTAAACCCCTTATCAAGCAAATAACTATAAGTTTTATCAAAGCTATTCGGAGCAAATCCCAACCTAAATTCTCGAATTGTCTCATCGGTCAATCCCCGATCCCTAAAATATTGTAGCGCCCCCTGAGAATCCGCATTTTCCGCCCAAAGATTTTTTTCATAAAATTTACAAACCGCTTCATTAACCTCAAAGATCCCTTTTTTATTATTGGAGGATTGCTGAACCTGTGTTTTTTGAGTGAAATAATCCTCACGTTTCAAGCCCGCTTTATCGGCCAAAATATTAATCGCCTCAGAGAAATCAACTCCTTCAACCTCTTGAATAAACGTAAACATATCGCCCCCCTTATGGCAGCCAAAACAATAAGCAAGCTGCTTTTCAGGACTAACCACAAAACTAGGCGTTTTCTCAGCATGAAAAGGACAACACCCCTTAAAATTCACACCCGCCTTTTTAAGCTGAACATACCCGGTCACCACCTGATCAATACTTAAACGCGATTTAATATCTTCGACAATATCGGCCATAAATTCCTGTCGCTAAAGAATAATGTACCGATACTATAAGACCAAACCCCTGTTTTTACCAGTCAATTAGACTAATTTAAGTCATCCGCACTAAATTCTGATTCCTTTTTTGTAACATTCAAGTCTTCCTTCTTTAAATTGGCTCGCATATGATTGTAAAGAAGCTTTGAATGAGCTGTTTTCGATAAATTCACTTTACCATTTTTCCCGTCCAATTTTCTACTCTTCCAATACTTCTGCAAAATTCTATATAACCTCATTTTATCTTCAAATGTTTTCAATTCAATTTTTTCTCCCAATTTTTCCTCAATCAATCCGGAAAAAGAACCAAGCAACATATTATTAAGTCTTTCCAACATTTCTCCTTTTTTATCGGTTTCGCGAAAATCGGGTAATTTTGATGTTGAAGTTTGCGATCCGTGAGAAAGTGGAGG
>JAHJTR010000105.1 GCA_018829865.1 Patescibacteria group bacterium
CATTAAATATGTAACGATTCTGCGCGACGATTTTCCTCGGGGATTTTTTGGGAAATTCTTTGAGTTGGAGCAGGATTGTATCCTGCTTCTTCTAGAGAATTGAAGCCCGATACAATCGCGCTCCCACTATGGGATCAAGTGAAAACTCAAAAAAGTATTAAAATCCCCGGGGAAAAAGTACAAAATATATTTTCCGTGTTTATGAATTCACATAAAGTTTCTTTCGAGGAATAAATCTCCTGACCCGTTTTTGTTATGCTGAGTTGGTAATTGCCAGTATAATCTGATAAAATTTCTTAGCTTAATTAAACCATATACTGTGAGAAGAACAAAAATTGTTTGTACTATAGGACCTAAAACGTGCAGTTATGAAAACCTGCTAAAATTGGCTGAAATGGGTATGAATGTAGCGAGGATTAATATGTCGCATGGTGACCGGGAATGGCATCGCAAGGTGATTAAGGGTGTGCGCACGATTAATGAGAAAGGGCTGCAGTCGGTGGCGATTTTGCTTGATACCAAGGGGCCTGAGGTTAGGAGCGGTGATCTTAAACAGGAGGTTCGTTTGCAGAAGGGAAGTGTTTTTACTTTTACCGTGCGTAAAGCGGCTGAATACGATGAATATTGTACTGAGGTTAGTTATGATGGCTTTGTTAATGATGTAAAAGTCGATGATATTATTTTGGTTGATGGAGGGATGATTAGCCTTAAAGTTATAAAAATTACTGAAAAAGATGTGATTTGTGAGTGTGTTGATGGAGGAATTTTGACCTCGAGGCGCCATTTGAATATCAGGGGCAAGAGCGCTAAACTCCCATCAATAACTAAAAAAGATTGGGAGGATATCGAATTTGGGATTCAGGAAGGAGTGGATTTTGTGGCGCTATCTTTTGTGAAGAATGCGGCGGTGATTAAGGAGCTGAAGAAGCATTTTGTGGCTAAAAAGGTGCCGATTGAGGTTGTGGCTAAGATTGAAAGTGCGGCTGCGATAAAACATCTTGATGCGATATTAAAAGAGGCTGATGGCGTGATGGTGGCCAGAGGAGATTTGGGGGCGGAGATTCCTTTGGAGGATGTGCCGCTTGTGCAAGAGGAGGTTGTGAAGACTTGTCGAAAACTTGGTAAGCCTGTGATTGTGGCAACGCATCTTTTGGAGTCGATGATTGTGAATCCGACACCAACAAGGGCTGAAGTATCGGATATCACGCAGGCTGTGTATTCGGGGGCAGATGCCTTGATGCTTTCAGGGGAAACGGCTGCCGGTAATTATCCTTTCAGAGCTCTTGAGGTTATGGATACGGTTGCGAAGCGGATTGAGAGAAAGCTGATGGAAAGCAAAAAAGTGACGGTTGATGTGAGTGATGATGCTAAAGAGGAGATTGTGATGAGTGCTTCGATTATGGCGAATAATCTTAATAGTGCGGCTTTATTGGTATTTACACGCCGAGGATTGATGGCGACTTTGCTTTCAAGATGCAGGCCGAATCCGCCGATTTACGCTTTTACGAATACAAGCAATGTGAGGCGGAAGCTTAATATTTACTGGGGGATTGATTCTTTTAGAATAGGTTTTTCGAAGGATCCTGAGAAGACTATTCAAAGAGCGATTGCGGTTTTGAAGGAGAGGGGGCTGCTGAAGAAGAAAGATTCAGTTATTGTGGTGAGTGATATACTTGTGGGGGAGGAGTTTGTGGAGGCGATACAGGTGAGGGGGATTAGGTAGTGGTGTGGGGGGAGTGCGATGAAATTTAGAGGAGCGGATTTCTGAGGATTAGGGATTCTGTTTATTTATGCTTTGATTTGGGATTAGCGAGTGGGGCGAGTGGGGTTTTTTTGGGATCAAGATTTATTCTTCTTTTCTTCTTTAAGAATTCTTTTACTAACTTGATGAACACTTTCTGATTTTCTGGAGTATATTTTTTATACTCTTGTAATTCTTTCATTCTCTTAATGAAGGATCTGTAGAATTTTATTTTTTTTAGTTGACTTCCAGTTTGGGTTTTTCCTTTTTTTATCATATTTCCTACATATGTCATAAGATCTCCTGCCTTGCCTGTTGTCCAAAGTGCAGCAGATGTAAGATTACTAAAAAATGTAAAAAGACTTTTACCTGATTCGTAGGTTTGTAGCCCAAATTGACTTGTAATAATGTCTTTAACGCTTTCTTTAGCAATTTCAGTTGCTGTCTTAAATCCGCGTTTGCCGAAGAGAATTAGTTTAATTAACGGATCTCTGTTGATTTTTATTCTTCTGTCTCTTGCGAAGGTTCCGGCGATGTGGTCTATAAATGATAGATTATTATAGTAATTTGATATGATTGGCGGATCATATCTTAGTGTGCCGATTTTTCTTGCGGGATATTTATCGAAGAAATATTTACAGGTCAGAAAGAGCTCTTTTTTTGACATTCGGTTTGGTGTAATTCCTGCAATATACATTTCTTGTGTTTTTTCGTATTTATTGTCTTTAGCTGCATAGTAGGTTTCTATGATTTTTCTTGCGGGTATTTTTGTTTCTCTGAAGGCATCAAGACCTTTTCTGAATATTACCATTCGTTTCTGGAAATTTTCGGGCTTTTCTCTTTCATTTCTTAGCGCTTGAGCCAATATTGTATCTCCCACTATTTTACTTCTCCAATTCTCCAGATTTTCGGAGATGTTTTTGCCTGTGGTTAATGGTAATAAGCCCTTATTCATTACATAATAGCCGAAGACACCGAGACCCGCTGTTCTTAGGAAATTAGCTAATGCTTTTGCTTCTTCACTTTTTGCTCTTTTTACGTAAACCAAGATTGCGACTATACCCGCGGCTGCCCAAAATTTCTGGGATGTGTCCATGTTGTCCAGGTGTTCTTTTGTATTGTCGTAGATTCTGGCGAAAGTTTGTTCTGCGGTATCTCCGATATTTTTTCTTATTTCTCTTTTTGCTCCTGTTTGGATATACGTTTTTACCGTTAAGTGTTTGAATATGCAGTATTTAAACTTGTTAATCGTATTTTTATGACCTTCTATTTTGTATTTTAGTCTATCTTTTGTTTCTTTAGTGCTGGCTATCTTATTCTTTAATGTTTTTATTTGGGTTGTGTCGTTTGTTGATTTAGTGGTCTTTTTTTCCAGTTTATCCAGTTTTTCATATAATTTTTTTAGTTCATTGATTTTAGCTGTGTATTCTTTTTTAAGATTGGTAATTCTACCGTTTTTTGTCCCTGGGGATGTCTCTATATAATCGATTGTTTTTTCAAGTTTTTTATCTTTTGTTTTTATTTCATTATTGAGTTTGTCTTTAACATAATTATTAATTATTATTTCTTGATTTGTTATTTCTTTTTCGATTGTTTCTAATTTACTTTGTGCTTTATGTTTTTTGTTTGTTTCGCCGATATTTGAATAATTTGTGACTTGTTTTCTGTAGTTGTCAGCCAGTTTTTGGAGTTTTTTTACTTTATTATATGCTTTGCTAACTTTTTTGCCGGTATTTGTTTTGTTAAGCATTGTTTTTATGTCCTCGGGTAATTCCTCATCTTTGGTTTTAGAAAGTAATAATCTTTGAATTCGTATTAGAAAATGCACTGTTTCCTCCATTTTTTTTCTATTTTTTTTAGCTTGATCTATTTTTTTCATTTCACTTGCTGTTGCGGTTTTTTTTTCTTCATCTGCAAGTAGGTCTGTTTCAAATTTTAGAAGGCCTTTGTGCCTTATCTCGTAATCGGTTAGTTTCAGCGTGTTTTTAAGATATTTTCTCTTGTATGATATGAATTTTTTAAGAAAAATTGGCTTTTTAAGCTTGGTTTTTAAATCTTCGATATTTTTAATATTTTCTCTTCCGTGATAAGCGTTTATTGCTCTTGATGTATATTTTAGCCATTCGGGGTATTTTTGTTCTGCTCTCTGATTTAGATATTCGCTGTTGCTTGATGGAGCTTTGTCAAAATCAAAAAAAACATGTTTTTGGCACGTTAAGTGAGTCTGCGGCTGAATTCTGTAAATTAATTGGTGATTGTTTTTAGGTAACATTTTTGTTTTTTGCTAAGTTTTATAATGTAATTATACCAAAAAATACGGGTTTTTACAATACTGCTGGGGGGTTAGTCTTTTTTGCGCGCTTCATTCTGCATTTTTTTGATTTTCTTCAAATCGTTGATTATGTTGTTTTGATAGTCTTTTACGGCTTTATCAAGCGCTTTTTCTGTTTCTTTGTTTTCTTTGAGTTCGGCCAG
>JAHJTR010000106.1 GCA_018829865.1 Patescibacteria group bacterium
AATTGAGGTTATTTATGAAGGAGTTGGTAGTGAGTTTAAGGAGATTAAAGACGCCGGTATCTTAGCCAAATTGAGAGATAAATATAAAATTGATGAGCGCTTTTTGCTTTATACGGGGGTTTGGCGGTCTCATAAAAATTTGGTGGGATTGATTAAGGCTTTTAAAATTTTGAAGGAGGAATATAAGTACGGGGGTAATTTGGTTATTACCGGAAAGGAAGATCCGGCCTACCCTGAGGTTAAAGATACAATTGCGGTCCTTGGTTTAGGAAATGAAATAATATTGACGGGGCTGGTGCCGGAATCTGATTTAATTGGTCTTTTGAATGCGGCTGAAGTTTTTGTTTTTCCTTCTTTTTATGAAGGATTTGGGCTGCCTCCGCTTGAGGCTTTTGCTTGCGGGACGCCGGTTGCGGCTGCGAATTCATCTTGTATCCCTGAAATATGCGGGGTAGAAAATGCTGTCTTTTTTGAGCCTAAAAACATAGCGGATATTGCACAAAAAGTTTATTCAGTAGTTTCTTCCTCCTCCCTAAAAAATAAATTGATTCAGGCGGGTAAAAAAAGAGTAGAATGCTTTAGTTGGGACAAAATGGTGCGTGAAACTCTTAATTTATATAAAAATGTTTAAGCAGCTAAAAGATTTATTACCGCGGAGCATTAGTAGAAGGGGATTAAGCCAGACGGTTACCGCCACTCATGTTTGTCATACTTTTAGAACGCTGGCAAAAGAGAAATGGGGTGATACGGTTTTGCAGAAGATGCAGCCGAAATCTTATAAGGACGGTAATTTATTTGTTCAAACAAGGAATAGTGCTTGGGCGAATGAATTATATAATAACAGAAGCCAAATGCTGTATAAGCTGAATCAAAAATTTTCTCAACAAAAAATTAAGAGAATTATTGTGAAGACAGGGCTATTTTTGGTTGACAATTCACCCTCGTGAAAGTAATATCACGCTGATTTAAATATTCATAACCATTTTTTGACGTGCTTAAACTTAGATTAGTCCGAATAGGAAAGAAAAAACAGCCGTATTTTAGAATCGTGGCTGCTGAACAAAAGAAAGCTGTTCAGGGTAAATTTATTGAAGTGATTGGACATTACAATCCTATTAATAAAGATTTGACCATTGATAAAGATAGAGTAGCTTATTGGATTTCTAAGGGTGCACAGCCAAGTGATAGTGCTGCCGTGCTTTTTAAGAAGGACGGGATTGCTGATATGGACAAGTATTTTGATCCAAGAGAGAAAAAGAGAAAAAAGAAAAAAGAATCTGAAGAAGAAAAACCGGCCAGTACACCTGCTGCAGAGAATAAGCCTAAAGAAGAAGCTAAGGAAGTGGCTCCTGCTGAAGAGGTTAAAGAAGAAGTCGCTGAGGAAACTAAGGAAGAGGCTCCTGCTGAAGAGGTTAAAGAAGAAGAAAAATAAGAATAGTTGCACTTCTAAAATTATCTGTGTATAGTTTCTATTAACTTTACCTACTAACTTGAACGTCTATGAATGACGATGCAAATGCTAAGGATTTTACCCAGGGGGCTGATAGAGACTTTGTGGAGTACATCGTAAAACAGCTTGTTAATGACCCAAACAGCGTTGTTGTTGAGAGGGCCATTGATGAAATGGGGGTCTTGATTACTCTTAAAGTTTCCAGAGATGACATGGGCAGAGTGATTGGAAAAAGTGGACAAACAGCAAAAGCGATCAGAACTCTATTAAGAATTATCGGATCTAAATACAATGCCAGGGTAAATTTGAAAATTATTGAACCTGAAACAGGAGAAGAAGTAACGGGCTCGTCAGAAGACAATTTTAGCGCTAGTCCTACTGTTGAACCACCGGATGCTCCTATTGAGGAAAACATTATGGAATAATCGCTTGCGGTAAAGATTCTTTTTTCTTAATATTACGTTAATAGTTTTTTAATTATTTTATTATGCCTGCAGATTTCATTGAAGCCGCATCGCAAACTGATGCCAGGGAGATTATCAATCGTGGAATTGCCTATGCAATCATTATTGCCGGTTTTTTGTCTGTAGCTTATATCTTTTTTGGAGGAATTACTTTTATTCTTTCAGGCGGGCAGGATGATAAAATTAAGCAGGCTGTTTCTACTATTAGGTACGCGATTATAGGATTGGTAATTACTATATTCGCAATTGTGATTGTGCAATTTGTGGGTAAAGCCCTTGGGATAAATGTCGTTCAATATTTGAGCTTCAGTCATATTGTGAATTTAGTAAGAGACCTCACCTCCGGAGGAGGAGGGGATGCAATTAATACTCTGGACTAATTTGCCTCACTAATCTGTTTTGCAGCCGGTTACAATGTTTTTCCAATCATATGGAAAATTGTATGTTTCTAGTGCCCTTACTATGGCTGTAAAAATATCCCAGTGATATGTTTCGTTGAAGATGAAGCTAACTCCTTTCTCTTCGACAGGATTGAAAGCTATTAATTCCATTTCAGCTGCGTGAGATGATGATAAAACAGGGACTGCGCCCTGCTTTATTAATGTTTGAATTTTATTTTTGCTCTCCATTTCTCCGACAATCAGTACCATATCCGCAATTGATTCCGGTGTTTGACCTATAATAGTGGCGCGTTTTTTTTGAGGTTTTATTTCTTCAATATCCTTTACTGACTCCTTAGGAACAATAAGATCAACTTCAAGACTTAATAAGCCTTCAATTAAGAGGTTCATATCGCATAATGCGTTCTCTGAATTTTTTTTTGATAAAAATAAAATTTTTGGTCGCCTGCGGTTTTGTGCCATGATTAAGATTAATTTATCCGATTATTATAGCATTAAATAAAGAAATTTGCTAGGATGCGTGTGACTTTTTTTAAAGACATGAAACAAAAATTAATACTAATTGACGGGAATTCGATAATGCATAGGGCGTTTCATGCGATTCCCGGAATGAAAACCTCTCAAGGTGAGTTAACGAATGCAATTTTTGGCTTTTTTTCTGTGATTTTGTCGTTAATTGAAAAAGAAAATCCCACTTATATGGCCGTGGCTTTCGATGAAGGCAAAAATACTTTTAGAAAGAAGGAATTTAAGGAGTATAAAGCGCATAGGCCTAAATCTCCCGATGGACTTTATGAGCAACTCCCTAAAATAAAAATGATTCTCGATGCGTTTGCGATTCCTTATTATTCACATGCAAATTTTGAAGCTGATGATGCCTTGGGGACTTTAGCCGAGCAGGCTCACATAAAAGGCGATCTTTTGAGCATAATTGTGACCAGTGATATGGATGCTCTGCAACTTGTGCGTAATGATGTGTATGTGGCTTCTCCTCAGGGGTTCAAGAACCATATTTACTATACTCCGGCGGATGTGATAAAGAAGATGGATTTGAATAGTGATCAAGTTATTGATTATAAGGGGCTTAAGGGCGATGCCAGTGATAATATTCCGGG
>JAHJTR010000012.1 GCA_018829865.1 Patescibacteria group bacterium
AGATCCCTAGCGCACATTCTCAGCAACTCAACATTTTGCTGCCATCGACCACGATATTCTTTTTGAGAAACCCCCTTAAGAGCAGCATATTTCCTCTGCCTCCGCAAAAAATTCCTCGTACCAAGCCCATACATCGCCCCATAAGCCTGCTTAACCTGATCAAGCGACATCTTAGCCGCATTTTTACTTACAGCCCTTAAAAAAGAAGACTTTTGTTCTTTAGTCATAGCACGATATTTAGCTGAATCAACTTGTTTCCAAGAAAACTGGTGCAAAAGCTGTTTTGGGTTTGAAATATGCGACATAAACAAATTATTATTTATCTACGAATTACTTTAGAAAAATCTTCAAGTTTTTCCTGGATGCAAGAATTATTCTATTTCTTCTAGCCGCCAAAATCCTATACTTTTCAGCTATCACTTCTAATGCTCTTTTGCCAAAAACATCAAAGCCTATCTCGTAATGCCTTTTAGATGACGTACTATATTTTTTTACTCCAGGAGTCCATTGCCACGCGATACTACCAATAATTATGCTAGCATATTCTCTTTTTCCCATCATTCTAAAAAATGCCTCATATAAATTAGCCTGTGTTTGATTATTTGGAGGAATATTCTTTTTCATGTTCATCAATTGTATAGGATGATGATATGTCCGATCTATCATCCTAATTGTATTTCTATGATCTTTCTGTTTAAAAGCAGGAGCTGAATGACCACCAAATTCTGTCACCATAATTTTTTTACCCGTTTTTTTAGCCAAATAAGCCACATTTTTAAACCACCATTCAAAACCTTTCATATAATCTTCCACAGACGGCACTTTCGATCCATTTGTTGAAATAACCTGCCATGGCCACATATTGACTGAAACAAAATCAAGACTCTTAATAAAATCAAGATATCTCTTCTGCGCAGCTTCATTATCACCATTAACAACTGGATTATGTGGTGCATATGAAAGTCTCAATTTCGGAGCCACTGATCTAATTTTTTTTACTATCTTAATCCATCTATCCATTTGCCACTTAGCCTTAAAAGCATATCTGAGTTCATTCCCAATTATAAGAGTTCTCACCCCATTTTTATTGCATTCCGTAGCTAAAGCCACTATCGTCTTCTCATACGAATCAAACCAACTAGATTCCCTAGCTGATATTCGACCAGACCACTCATGCTTCCAATCACCATCCCTAGATGACCTAACTCTATAAGCAATCCACGGCTTAACAATAACCTCGAGCCCCGCTTTTTCTGCAAGTTTTACTAATCTACTTAAGTCCCCCCTAGACGGTGAGCTTTTAATATCTTGAGCCCATTTAATATCAATCCCATTTTTCCCTGTTTGAATTAGAGATGGAACTAATGTAACACTATTAATATGTATGCCTTTCATTTGCTTAAATTCTCTCAATATTTCTTCATCTGAAATATCTTTGAATTTCTTACCTCCAAGTGGTAAACCATAAGTCATCCCTCTAATAAATTCATTTCTTCTAACTTTAGACTCTCTTCTAACCTCTTCTTTTTGTGTTTTTTTTACAATTTTAAGAGCTTTTTTCTTTTCTATTTTTTTCTCCTTAGTTTTATGAGTTTTCTTATAAACTGTATCTCCACGCAAAATAAGCATCCGTCCTAACCCATATTTACGCCCATCCACAGGGTAAAAATTCTTTCGCCTTGCATCCCAACTAACTTTTATTAACTGACCTATCTTTCTTCCCTTTCGATAACGGGTATTTCTTCTGTCTCTTGAAATTAAAATAGTCAACTCATCCGAAGGAGAATAAATATCCTTAAGTCTAGTATTATAAAGCTTAGATCTTGGACTTATTGAAAATATTCTACCCCCCCTAGCATCAGGAGCAGACAAAACTTTGTCTCGCAATATCTGCAGTTTTGATTTTTCAACATTCTTTTTAGAAATATTCTCCTTGGAACTTAATTTATTGACCCCTCGTCCATCACTTCCATAAAAAGGTATATAAAGAATATCGCCTTTATAAATCGGATACCAAATATTTCTTCCAACTTTAATCGGATCAATACCTTTTTTGGGTCTACCAGTTCTATTAAGATGATTATTCGAACGATTTGCTTCAAGTATTGCATTACGTACTCTATTAAAACTAATCTTATAATGCCTAGCAAAAGATTTTGCAATTCTGGTCAAGCTCGCACTTGAAGATACAACTCTATATTTAACAAAACCATTCTTTTCAGGAACATCAATATTTTTTATCTTCTCAGCGGATGATTCCCTAGGAACATATTTATCTAAAGACATAACGATATAATTTAACAAACTAATATTGTATAACTATAACACAAAAACACCAAAAAAGCAAGATTGCAGACTTACCACTTGTAATTTAAAGCTCTACTCTCATCATTCAGTATACTATTCAATAGAATCGTAATGTTTTCTAATAATCTTCCATGTTTCACCTCTAGGATCAAATCCCTTCCAATAATAATTATTATGAACCCATTTATTTGGTTTTTTACTTGCAATAGTTTTTGGAGAGACTAACCATGGTATTACTCCTTTAAACCTTTCTCTATATCTTTCACTCTTTATCATTGAAAAAATAGCTGAATAAGCATTAGATTGCGCTAAAGTACTAGAACTACGATGCAAAACCTCTCCATGCACCCCTCTCCCAACAATATCAGAATAAGAACATACTTTTCGCCCTCTAGTATTTCGACACCTTTTCCTATACTTAACCGCTTTAACACCAATCTCTGTAATAATTATTTTCTTCCCCGACTCACGCGATATTTTAATCGCCTTCTCAAAGCTCCCCCTAAATCCTGCCTTCCATTCATCAACAGTTGGAACCGAAAGCTTACTAGTTACTCGCGAAGGCCATATATTAATACCAACATAGTCAAAATTACTCCAAAAACTACTAGGAATTTTTCCTCTATACCAACTCTTTGGCATAGATGCATAAGCCAACTTACCGCTATATACACTTCTAATCTTTTTAATCAATGTTTCAATCTTTTTTCTATACTTTTCAGACATAACAACCCGAGCCAATTCATTTCCTATAACAAAAAAAGGAACCATATTTGTCTCACACAATTGTGCCAATTCTAATGTCTGCGCAGAGTAATTTTCGAACCATCTATCATTAGGATTAATATAGTCTGAATAACCTTCAATTCTCTTCTTTTTACCCTTAATAAAATATGGTTTCATCGTTACACTTAGCCCCTGAGATTGAGCTATAGGAATAATTCGCTTCAAATCCTCAATATCTGGAGCACCAGGAAAATCATTTAATATTTCGATATCTGTAGCATTAGAAGCCGTGCTTTGCCCCATAACAGGCATAAAAGCAACATTTCTTATACCTCTAGAATACAAAAACTTAAACTCTTTCGCAAAAAAATCGTTGCTTAATTTTGAAAAGTCAATTCCCCCACCCACCAATCCATAATGCATACTCTTCAAAAATTCCCCCCTCCAAGATCTTGCTTTCATTAACCTTTCCAATTTCTGTCTATTTTTTTCTCTCTCAATAGCTTTTTTCATAGTCTCAATTTTTCCTCTCCTTGCTTTAATTTTTAACATAACTTGCTCAATTACATTCACCCCCGGTAATTTAACAGATAAATTAATCCAAGGTGCAAAATCATCCATATATCCGCATATTTCCGGCAAACGCTCACTAGCCGGTTTTAAACATGTATCAGCAATACCTTGCTGATCTCCCATTAAATCCGGATTTTTTTGCACATATGGTTTTATACAACCTGTAAGTGCTACAGGCAAAAAAGGCAAAACAACACCAATTCTTTTAGCAACATCTAAAATAGTCTTTAATAATGCGGGAGGCAAAATAGAGGGGTTTTTACCTAACCCAGGATTATCACCATCAGTCAATTGATCACACAAATCCAACTCAGAAGATTTTTCTAACTCTTCATTCTCTCCTCTCATCTAGTATTTTTTAATATAAATATTTGGCTTAAAAATATAAGACAAACTAAAACGCTTGTCAATGGCTTAAAGAAAAGCTTTATAATACTTTATAATATCTAAGCCATACCCCCAGTTCCAGGTTTATGTGACCTAGAAGCCAATTGTTTTCCCCCTTTATAAAGCTGAGGTTCTTGAAAAGTTTTGCTCTGCCCTCTTACTGCAGATGAAGAATCATAAAGTATTTTATCCTCAGCCTTGAGGTAAGCCTGCCCTAAAGTCAGATTAGAATTACTTTTCATTGCTCCAATCAATCCCATAGTAAAACTACTTCCTGTAGAATCATCGTACTCAGAAGATTGCCCCGGTCTTGACCCAACCAGAATAGTAAGATTTTTATGCTTAAGTTTCCTTCCCCAGATTCCAATTTCACATCCGTCCAAAACCATAAATATTTTATTACCATTATCTAACAAAGGACGAAAAATCCTATAAACTTCATTTGTCGCAATTCCTCCAGAGGAACTAAATAAATACGCATTTATTAGCTTTTTGGTACTTGAATGTCCTGAAAAATAAAAAATCAAATCCTTATCCTTATTTAAACATGTTTTCACTGATCGTTTTAATAATCTCAAAAAATTCCTCCTGGTAATACCAGGCCCTTGATGAGAAAAAACATCTTCGCTGTTATATTTTTCACTAAACATCTCGACAAATTTATTCTTATCTTTTACAAAATTATTCTCGACCTTACCCCTCTCATGTGTCCCAATTGCACATATTACAGAACCTTTCTTAGGATCAATTCCTTCAATTTCCTCCCGATTCTGAGCTCTCATCTCAGTCTCAACAAAAACTTTATAGTACTTCCTACGAATTACATCTGTAAAAACCGCAAGATTAATTGTATGTATTTTACTAAGTTTATCAGTTGGAGGATAAATAACTCCCGCATCCACCAATTCCTTTAGGCTGAAACCAAAAGTCAGTGATCTTCCTCCATAATCAACTTCCATAGAAATACCATGATTTTCAACTTCAACATCCGTAACTTCAACATCCAAGTCTAATTCATTACTCAAATATCCCTCCACTTTTCCAAACGCCTCAAGTATTTTTTTATTCCTATCCCTACCAGTCTTAATTTCTACATTATCTTTAGGCCTCGAAGGTCGCCCTTCAGCTATGACATCTCCTCTATTAATCCTCACTCTATGACCCTTATTATCCACAAACTCACCAGTTTTTGGATTGAGAGTAATATACTCGGCATAATTATACAAATCTTCATAGTTATCATTCTTTTTTGCAGGAACTAGTTCAGCCTTTCTATAAACCACTAATCTAAGATTACATTTATGGCTATAAAAATCTCTAATTCTCGCATTAACAAAAGCCCCCCTGGGAGGATCAAACACAAAAGCAGCATCCTCATCAAATCCAAAAGTTTCGTTGCCGTATCTAGAGGCCATAGTTCCAACACTTTTCAAACAATGTGCACGCATTTTTGCTATTGCATATGGCGACTCCTCATTATTTTTACGAATAGCACTACGAAGCCGATAATACTCTTTTCTTTGAGCATTACTACTTACCCTCCGTTGCCTGGGTAAATGTTTTTTTAAATCATACAAATCAACAGGATAATCATTATGAGCTAAAGTATTAAACGCTTTTTCCAGTGAAGTTATCTCAGTCATTACCTTTTTGGATTCTTTTTCATTATTATGCGATCCATGCCATTCTCTTAATGAGTACAAAACTCCAAGCATACCTGCAACATTCATATGATATTCACCATCTTTTCCTTTGTAATAAATCTTTTCAGATGCCTTTTGCCCTGGGCTATAACCATGTTTTTTTGCCATATAATTAGCATTAATCAAACTTGCTTTTACGCTAAAAGGCCACCTTTTTTCACCCAAAAGATTCACATTCAAAGACTTATCTTTAGGAGTTACATCAATTTCTACCTCTGCACTGGCTTGATTTAATCTCGGCTTCTTTTCATTTTTCATCGGTTTAGTACTAGGCCGTGCCATCCTAATCGGAGATCTAACAAACGGTTTTTGTTTCGGTTCCAATTTCGGATTCAATTTAGCCAAATATTTCACAAAAGCCTTATGAGTAATCCGCCCATATTCACCATCACATTGACCTTCACTTAAACCCATGCGTTTCTGCAACAAATAAACAACCTTGATCAACTTCTTATCATCCTCCATTTCTACCCCCTCAATACCCGCCAATTTCATATTATTAACGAATTTCTCATCAGAAATTCCTCTCTTACTAAGCTGTTTTCTAGTATACCTAGACTTAATAAATCTTTTTCTCCACAAATAATTCAAGCGATAAATATCTCTTCTTGTAATCACTACTTCACCCAACGTATTGCGCGTCTCAGAAGACTCCTTAGCCGCCATTGCCCTCCCCATTTTCCTATGAGTTGTAGGCCCATAACGCCCATCAACCGTAGTTTTAAGCTTCCTTTGAAGCCTTTTAACCGCATTGTATAATTGATCAGGTTTATTAATATCATCTACTGAAACGCCCATCTTAGCCAAATTACTGCTAAATTGCTCCAACGTAATTTTCCTCCTACCCAAATATCTTTTTGTATAAGCAATTGCTCTCTGCTTTCGACGCTCAATTTTTGAAGGAGGTCTATCGCTTGGCCGATCAGAAATACCACTAGGTGACATATATTTATTTTTTATTTAATAAATCATATTATTCTACAATATTTTAGTAAAAAAAGCAACCGCTCAATCTCAAAAAACAATATAATTTGTAGTCGTTCTGTGTTACAAAAAGGTTACACATTAATTGAAACAAAAATGAAAACTAAAATTATCAATCTCAAACACTTCCGCCAAAATATCACTTCTTTATGGAAAGAATCCCAAAAACACAATTTGCGCTTTATAGTCATGTTTCATTCAACTCCGATACTCGAAGTTCTCCCTTTCAAAGATACCGTTTTACAATTTGATGAGGAGACGGAATTCTGGCAAGAAAAAAGAAAACATAAAAAGATAAAAAAACCTGAAAACAACGAAAAAAATTCCGACCCTCAAAAACCGATAATAATAAAAACGCTCGATGATGAAGAATCCGTTGAAGAAACTGGCTTCTTTGCCATGTAACTCCCAAATAACAACAAAAAAAATGTACAAACAAGGAGACATAATAATTTTCAATTGTCAAAAAACAAATAAGCTCAAAACAGGACTCATTATTTCAAATGACAACTTCGGAAAAACCTATAAACCAAGTATTTTAATTTTCCCCGTCATCTCAAAAGAAACCGCAGACAGATACAGCTTCAGACTCCTCACAACCTCGCTCAAAACCGGAAAACTTGTCAAAGAAGCCTATGTTGACTGCCATAAAATGGAAATAATCGATGAGCAACACATTAAAAAATCAGTAGCCCAAATCCGCGAGAATCAAGCGACTGAAATAATTAATAAATTTATAAATTTAATTAAGCAAAATTCATATCTCTAGTTTTTAAGGAAACAAACAAAGACCGCCCAACTCCATGCAACTTTACAAAACACCAAATATATAGTATCATAACTAAGGACAAAAAATCTCTCAATTTACAAAAACATGGGAGGACCCGAAAAACCAAAAAGAACAATCAAAGCCCCTATAAAAAAAACGAGGCAGGATTTAATTATAGAAAAATACGGTAAACGAGCCGCTTATCTCATAAAAAACAGATTAAGTGAAAGAACGTTAATTCAATTGGGCATACTTAAAAAAGGTTACACAAAACAACCGACATCAAAAAAAATTGAAAAACAAAAAACATCAATAATAGATCCCCGGAATCGAATTCGCTCAAAATACATTGAATTATCAACCGGACTTAGTAAATCAGTCAAAGAAAAACGCTTCGACGAATTCAAAAAACACTATATAGAAGCAATCAATTCAATTCTCAGATTACCTTTTTCAGAAGAAGTGAAAACAAAATATGGCATCAATAAGCAACAACTGATTAGCGATTTTCAAAGAATTCTCTCTATTTCACACATTGAAAGCCATTTAAGCAATACAAAATGTAGCGGAGTAGCAAGAGGATACTGCCAACTTGTGGATCACTATTTTTACAGCAAAAGGAAAAAGAAATATTTGAGAAGTTGCCACAGTATGAATAATTGCATGAACACAATGAAAGAAAAAAACCTCCAAGGTCATAAATATAAAAAAATTTCCAATCGTTTTTCACCAAGAATCGAAATAAATAAATTATTTCCACCCTCACATCATTTTACTGAAAATGATATTTATGATCCCACAAAAAATATCATTATTGGAATTTTGTATTACAGATCCATTCATACCAGATATATAGGATTAAGAAGTCCCTTCAAAGAAATGACACCAGACAATCAACATAAATTCAATATTTTAGCCTATAGCAGAGGACCCGGTTGGGTAAGAACAACCATGCACATACTAAAAAAGAAAGGATACACAATTACCTCGTATCAGGACTACGAAAACGCATGGGAAAAAATTGCCAGACACAAATTAGCAAAACACACATACAGTAGCGCTGACATTAAAAAAATTGAACTCTGGAAAAAAAGAAGAGACCAAGAAAAAAAAGCCGGAAAACTACGTTCAGCAGAATATTACAACAAAAGTATCGCAAGACTCGAAAAAATCATTAATCGCTATAAACAATATAAAGTAGAAATTCAAAATGCAAAAACATACGGGATAGCCTACTCACTACCAATCACTATTACAGATCTCAAGAGAAATAATCTACGCTTAATGCAATATAAGAGATTAAATTTTACAGGAAAACATATTTGGGAAGGGCTAAGATATGTAAGAGTCATCAGTGCACTTAAACAAGAATTTAAAAATCAAACAATAAGTAGAATTGCAGTTAAACAAATACCGGCCAATAAACCAAAACCAGGATTAGCGCCTACGCCTGCATCTCAACCCACAATCGCCAGCACCAAACCAATCATAGCAACTACTCAACAGACTCCTACAACGACAGCTACAACTCAATCATCAAAGCCAGCCCCAAGAAATATCAATAAAACCCAAAAAGACCCTCCATCAAAAAGAGAAATAATAGTCAATATGAGTTTAAGAAGCATCGTTACTAACAAGATTATAACCAGGGAAAGCTTCAACAAACCACAAACCGGACCTGAAATCAAAATAGCCTTTCTTGAAAAAATAATGGAAGCTGCAACAAATTTTACGATTACTGCTGCAGAAACTAAAAGAGTTTTTGAAATTTTAGCCAATAAAACATATCCGGGAATCAGCAACTTCAGGGCAAGAAAAAAAATATATGAAACAAGATTCAGGGAAAAACTCTCTGAAGGAAAAGTTCCAAAAATACAACCATATTGGATTACTAAACTCAACAAATATAGAAACACCATTCTAGCAAGATTTAGAGGGAGAACACAGCAAAATAATGCCTTAATGCATTTCTTGGCTTACACTAAAAAGCAAACAATTATTGCCTCAAGTTCTGAAAGAATTAAAAATAAAAAACCAACTTAATCCTTCCAAACAAAGGTTACAAAAAAGAGGCCCTTATCAGAAGGCCTCTTTTTAAATAATCAAGATCAAAATTACATCATCGGCATTCCACCCATACCGCCCATTCCACCCATTCCACCCGGCATAGCCGGTGCAGATTCTTCTTCTTTAATATCAGTAACCGCAGCTTCCATAGTCAAGAAAATCGCCGCAATCGAAGCCGCATTTTGAAGTGCACTTCTGGTCACTTTTTTAGGATCAACAATTCCTTTTGAAATCATATTAACCATTTCAATATTACGCTGAGAAGCATCATAACCTTCGTTCTCCTTAGCATTCATCACGGCATTAACTACAACAGCCCCTTCCTGTCCGGCGTTCTGAGCAATCTGAAACACAGGTGCTTCCAGCGCTTTTTTCACAATATGCATGCCTGTCGCAATATCGCTATCACCATCAACCCCGGTTAAAACCTTGGCAGCCTGAAGCAAAGCAACTCCACCACCGGCAACAATTCCTTCTTCGACAGCAGCTTTGGTCGCAGAAAGAGCATCCTCAATTCTATGTTTCTTTTCTTTAAGCTCAACCTCGGTAGCAGCCCCAACCTTTATAATACCAACTCCACCGCCAAGCTTGGCCAATCTCTCTTGTAATTTTTCACTATCAAAATCAGAAGTAGAAGCATCAAGAGCAGCTTTGATTTCAGCAACCCTGGTAGCAATTTCAGCCTCAGTACCCTTACCTTCAATAATAGTTGTATTATCCTTGGAAGCCACAACTTTTCTAGCCTCACCAAGATCACCCAAATCTGCAGCATCAAGCTTAAGCCCGATCTCTTCACTAATCACACGCGCACCCGTAAGAGCTGCAATATCCTTAAGCATCTCCTTTCTCCGATCACCAAAAGCCGGTGCCTTTATCGCAAGAACGTTAAATGTACCACGCAGCTTATTTACGACAAAAGTCGCCAGCGCCTCTCCTTCAATATCTTCAGCAATAATCACAAGCTCTTTTTTGCCTGACTGAGCAAGTTTCTCAAGCAGCGGCAAAATATCGCTAATCGCCGAAATCTTTTTATCAGTCAACAAAATACTCGCATTCTCATAAACAGCTTCCATTCTGGTCGCATCAGTCACCATATAAGGCGAAATGTAACCATTATCAAACTGCATCCCTTCAACAACCTCTTTATCAAGCCCCATTGTCTGAGACTCTTCAACAGTAATCACTCCATCTTTTCCAACCATGTCCATAATCTCGGCAATCAATTCACCAACAGCCGGATCCTGCGCAGAAATAGTCGCAACCTGAGCAATTTCTTCTTTACTGGAAATATCTTTCTTAGTCTCATCAAGATGTTTCACCACCTTGGCAACCGCTTTCTCAATCCCAAGCTTCACCTGCATCGGATTCGCCCCGGCAGTTACATTCCGAAGCCCCTCTTTAAGCATAGAATAAGCCAGCAAAGTCGCAGTAGTAGTTCCATCACCCGCAACATCATTAGTCTTGGTCGCAACCTCTTTAACAAGCTGCGCACCCATATTTTCAAATTCATCCGGCAGCTCGATATCCTTAGCGATAGTCACCCCATCATTAGTAATCGTCGGCGCCCCATATTTCTTATCAAGAATCACATTTCGCCCCTTAGGACCCATCGTAATTCGCACAGCATCAGCCAGTTTTTTCGCCCCCTCAAAGAGCTTCTGACGTGCCTCATCACTAAAAGTAATTTGTTTAGACATTGTTTTTTAATTAATTTATAAATTTTAAAGGAGTAAAGCGCATTCGGCCACTTAAAGCCTAAAACGCCAATTTTAACTTTCGATCACAGCCATTAAATCAGTCTGATGCATCAAAAGATATTCTTTATTATCAATCTTCACCTCAGTTGGAGCATATTTGGTATAAAGAACAACCTGCCCAACCTTCACATCCATAGGCAGCCGATTACCATCCTTACCAACTTCACCCGGGCCAACAGCCATTACTTTACCTTTTTGAGGTTTCTCTTTTGAAGCTGTATCCGGAATCACAATCCCTGAAGCAGTTGTGGTATCTGCTTCAAGTGCTTCAACAACAATAAAGTCGCGAAGAGGTTTTACATTACTTAGTTCAGACATAAGCGTTTATGTTATATAATAATTGATATTTTTTAGCACTTCATTTAAATGAGTGCTAAATCAATATAGCAAAGTTTTTGTAACGGTCAAGATATTTTAGGCTACGGGAAAATTTATTTTGTACTTTTTCCCCGGGGATATTAATACTTTATTGAGTTTTCACTTGATCCCATAGTTAGAACGCGATTATATCAGTCTTCAATTCTTTAGATGTGCTGAAAAAACGTGTATCGCAAGGCGGCAAGCCATTTTATACCAAAACCAACGCCGCAGGGTGTGCTGAAAAACGTGTATCGCAAGGCGGCAAACCATTTTATACCAAAACCAACGCCGCAGGGTGTGCTG
>JAHJTR010000107.1 GCA_018829865.1 Patescibacteria group bacterium
TTCCGCTGAGAATATTCGGATTATTGGCTTTGATAACTCCATGGTTTTCTGTACTGCCAAGTATTCTCGTAGGAACAGGAAAAGTGAAGCAAGGCTTGTATATAAGTTGGGTTTTCATAGTCGTCTCCGTAATACTATTTTTTATCTTTATTCCTATTTGGGGAGCAGTAGGTGCGGTAATATCCATAATTATTGCATCTGTTATTTTAAGTATATGCAGTGCCTTCGTTGTGAATAAATTCATTAAGATAAGGCTTCAAAAATTATTTTCTCGGACTACAGATATAACAGAATTTTTCAAACAATTCTTAAAGAACAATGCAAAATAACATTCAAAATAATTCTATTCAGTCCGACATACATTTAAGACGAGAAAAGCCTGAAACAAATATTCTGTGTCGCGATTATTTAGTAATGAAACCACTAATCCTATGGCTGCGTGATATTGCCCCAAAATATGCTTCAGGCATACTAGTAGATTATGGTTGCGGCAATAAACCATATCTTTCATTTTTTCAAAATAAGGTAACCGATTATATCGGTGTAGATGTTAGCCAGAATGAATTTAACACAGTAAATTACGTAATCGATACTGATGATCCCCTTCCGTTCGGTGCAAATTCGATTGATACTCTGTTATCCACACAGGTATTAGAACATACTGCTGAACCTGAAAAATACATAAAAGAAATCTCTCGTGTGCTTAAACCTGGAGGGCATCTTATTCTCACTTGCCCGGGTTCTTACATGCTTCATGAAGAACCCAATGATTTTTTCCGTTTTACAAAATACGGTATACAGCAACTTGCTAATAAACATCAACTTAGAATAATCACTCTCGATACAGCAGGTGGCGCTTGGAGGTTAATGGGACAAATTTTTCTAAACCACAAAGCGTTTGGGAGGAAATTTAAAATTCCGATTATCTCGATAATCTTTTATTATTTTTGGGTAATTAGTTCGAATACTATTTTTTCAGTTTTAGATACTCTTAACTTAAATGATAAAGAAACCGTTAATTATATGATAATAGCAGAAAAGAGTATTAATAATGAGTGAGCAAACAAAAGAAGAAATGATCGAAAGACATTCTGATATCGACGCTGGTAGGCTACCAAAAGTTAGTGGTCTAGATATTATTGAAGAAATCCACTTAGAACGATACAGATTTGCAACGCAATACGTAGAAAATAAAATAGTCTTAGATATAGCTTGCGGAATTGGGTATGGAACTCACTTACTGGACACACAAGGGAAGGCAAAAGAAGTAACAGGAGTCGATATTTCTTATGAAGCTATAGAGACTGCAAATAAAACATATCAGAGTAAAAATATATCCTTTTTATTAACTCAAGGCGAGCAACTGCCATTTGTCGATAACTACTTTGATGTAGTTGTTAGCTATGAAACAATTGAACACACAACCAATCCTGTTAACTTCCTCTATGAACTTTCTAGAGTTATAAAAAATAATGGTACCCTAATAATATCTACCCCAAACAAAAGATTTCATTCATTATGGAAAAAACATCCTTGGAATCCTTACCACGTGACAGAATTTTATCCTGCGCAATTTAGAGAAATATTAATAAAGTATTTTCCAAAAATTGAATATTGGGGAGGACAGGAATTTTCAAATGTTCAGTTGTCTGTTATAATTAAGCATAACTGGACGGAGATTAAATATTATAAACTTTTGCATCATCCAATTAATTCAAAATTCATAAAACCGTTACAAGCTGTTAAAAAAATATTTAGAGGAACTTACAAATCAACAAATACGGAGAATAACGACAGAAATATATTTGAACAACGATGTTTAGTAAATCCTTGGGTTGAAAATCAAGAACCTTATACAATTATAGCAATCTGTAATAAATAAAATGGGGGTTAATAAAATAAATCTTCTTATTACAACTTACTATCTTGACAAGGGTGGTGTTGAAGAAATCATTCTAACATATACCAAACTTCTAGATAAATCAAAGTATTCTGTTACTGTTGCTTGCCTTGTAACAGGCACTGTATCAGATGAAATTGCATGCATTGATGGAGTGAGGCTTTTTCATATAGATACAAAAAATCGAATCAGACGATTCTTAAAATTCTGGAAGATCGCCCGAGAAACAGAAGCCGATATCGTTCATAACCATGCGTGCTGGTATGGTTTAATCGTTGGGTATTTAGTCGGAGCGAAACGAATAGAAACAATCCATAATATGTATCACTGGTTTAAACATTATGAACGCATTCTGTATGGTTTGAATTGCCTTTTCGCAAATAAGATAATTGCGGTTTCAGAATATGTTAGAACCTTCTCAATAGATTATTTTCCGTTCATAAACACTAAAAATACTGTTGTCATTCATAATGGAATCGATTTTGAAAAATTCCAGAATGATCAGAATAAGACCGAATTAAGAGAACAATTGTCGATCAAAAAGGATGAAATCGTTGTTGGTTTTATAGGTAGGCTTACCGAACAAAAAGGAATAGAATATTTAATTGAAGCTGCACTCGTCATTTCAAAACAAAACCCGAATGTTAAATTTATAATAGTCGGCGACGGCATATTAAGAGATGCTCTTGAGAATCAAGCTCATAAGTTGGGATTAATTAACATTTTTTTTACTGGTTTTCAACGAAACGTTCCACAGCACTTACAATTATTTGACATTTTTGTACTTCCCTCACTTTTTGAAGGATTGCCGGTGAGTGTGCTAGAGGCATTCGCTTCAGGAACTGCTGTGGTAGCCACAAAAGTAAGCGGCACACCCGAAGTTGTCCACGATGGAATAAATGGTTTTTTAGTCGAACCTAAAAATGCGAAACAACTTGCAGAGAAACTTCAGATACTTATCAACGATCCTATCCTTAGAAAGAAATTCGGTGAAAACGGTAAAAATCTTGTTAAATCCCAATTCTCAGCCGAGTTGATGGTTAAAAAAACCGAAGATGTTTATTCTAAACTGTTAAACCGATGATGACACTATTCTTTTTCTCCGACATTTCGTGGGAAGGACTTCACCAGCGTCCTCAGCATCTTGCACGCAGAATGGCAAAAGATTATCGTGTAATTTGGATTGAACCGATTGTGCTTTCTAAAAAACCTAATTTCGAAATGAAAGAGGTTGCCCCGAATCTATTTACGTTAAGCTTGCCGGCTTTTCCCTACAACGCCCGGCAAAAATGGATTCGTTTTTTTATAAAACCTTTAAGCGCTATTCCTCTGTTCAGACGATTCCTCACTAAAATACAAACTTCGATTTTAAACAAAGCTTTACAA
>JAHJTR010000108.1 GCA_018829865.1 Patescibacteria group bacterium
GTCGAAATTATGGCTGGTTTTGCCGGCTACATTATCTTTGTCGTCGATGACTTTTTGAGTTTCAAGAACGGTGTTCTGTCCGAAATCCCAGCGGTACTCGACAATCGGATTGTCGCCTTTGCCTTTTGAGCCGGTTGCGTCGAAGTCGATTCCTTTGGCGCCTTCCATTTCCGTGACTTGATAAATCGATTGATTATCCAGTTTGAAGGTTGTTCCCGTACTTTTTGGTGTTGCGCTTAATTTTATTTCGGCTGAAGGTGGCTCAACTACTATGTCGATATAAGCCGTGCCCGTCGCATATTTGCTTGGTTCGCCGCTTTTTACGCTTAGAGCCACTTTGTAGCGGCCGACTTTGTTGTAGATTGCGGAGACTGAAGGGCCTTGCGCTGTTTTGCAATTGGCTGTGTTGTTAGACGAGCTGACCACTTTACAGGCCGGTAAACCGCCGACTGCAGGTATTGATTGGATGTCTAATCCGATTAAATCCCATTGATAGTTTGTGTCGGGTAAAGTTTGCCCGGTGGGATCGAGGGAATTAAGAGCGTCGAAGTTGACGAATAATGGTGCGCTGCCTCGATAGGTTGAGGTTACTATTTGAGCGTCTACGAATTTTGTGTCTTCGAGGAGTTTTGTTACTTCGCTCAATTCATTAATTATTTTGAGAATTGTTTCGTTGTCTTTTTTTGTTTTGAGGCTCTCGATGTTTTGTTTGATTCCCAGTAATTTGTTCTCGATTGTTTTGGTGATTTCTCCTCCATCAACACTTCCGATTCCAAGAACACTGACCGATTTGTTCCAATCGTAACCAAGCGCGCTGAAGACGTCTTTTAGCTTGTTGCCAAGGATTTCGGTGTCGATGAAGTTGCTGAAATCTTTGTCATTGGCCTTTTGGAAAATTGCGGCTACGTTTAACGGATAGCTTGGATCGGTGAACATTTTGCCGTCGACTTTGATGTTGCCCGAGGTGATTTCTTGGTCCACTTCGGCTTGAAGGTAGCTTAGTGATTCGGTTTGCCTCCTCAAATCATCGATTGCTCGGCTGTATTCATCGACTGTTGATTGTTTGTATTCGGGGCTGCTGGTGCGGATTGAGATGCTTCCAACTTTTCTGATGCCTTCGTTTAGGGTCAAATATTGTTGATATTTTGCCAGAAGGAGCTCGCTGATCTCATTTGAACTCTGAACGCTTCGCTGGTAAGTGAGCTTGATGTCTGCTGTATTGCCGGTGCCGGAAGGGCTGGATGTAGGGCTGGCCGGTATATTACTATCGGTGCCTGTTCCTGCTTGAAAAAGAGTGTTGACCATGGCGAAAGAGCCGAGAATGATTATGATGCCGATTACTGCATACTTGATGGCATTTTTACCTTTGGTAGCTGTTTCTTCAACTCCGCCGGATGCGACGTACATTACTCCTCCATAAATAACCACAATCACTGCAGCTAAACCGAGGAATCCCAGGACGAACTGGACGATGTTCAAGACATATTCTCTGACAGTTTTATTTTGGGTGAGGCTGGGATCGTAACCGGAGGCATCGGGAGCGCTGAAAGTGCCGGTGAAATTTGTGAAAGTTATGTCGTCGCCGGTGAGGCCAGTGCCGGTGGTGCTGCCGGGGGCGGAACCTGATGCTGTGGTACCTTTACAGGTGACGTTATAGAGAACGAGATTTGTTTTTTTGAGTGTATCGCAGAGAGATGAGGCGCTTTGGGTGGAGGTGGATGAGGGGGGGGCGGCGGCGGGGGCAGCGGTTTTTGCTGTAGATGACTGCTGAGTACTCTTGGGATACTCATCACCTGTAAGATTAATCCATTCGAGTTTATGTTGGAAGACTTTACTTGCGTACTCCCCCTTTTTGTCATGATCTTTTTCAAGGGCTATGATATCTTGCAGTGTTTTTATTTGTTGTTCGACGATTTTGATTTCGGCTTGTTTTGCCGATTGCTGTTTTTTTAAGCTTTCCAGCGCTGTTTTTATTGTCTTAATATCATTTTCTAGTTTTGTTATTTCTTCAGAATCTTTTTTCTTTTTTGCATCCTGAAGCTTTTCATTTAAATCCATTAGAGATGCATTTTCTGATATCTGTTGTGTCTCTATTTGCTTTAAAGTAAGCGCATATGCATCTTCTACAAAAGTAAATATTTGTGATTGTGAAAGTACAATGAAGAGAAACATTGAAAGCAAGCCCGTTGTGAGGATTTTCCCTAGTATTTTAGTCATATTTATTTTTGTTTTATTTAATTTTATGAGAAATGTGCGTTTTAATCCAGCTGAAAAATTCTTTATTTTTATGTTCCGAAGGAGATGATTGTTGTGGCGATGGCGAATGCTCCGAGGGCGAGTAGGATTCCGATTACGGCTCCTGTCATTATTGATTTTGCTTTTGTTGTGGCTTCTTCGTTGCCGAAATTGGCTACATACATGACTCCGGCGTAGATGAACATTACTACTGATAAAATTCCGATAAATGAGGCTATGAAATTGGTTATTCCCATGATTAGGCCTTGGGCTTCGGTGTAGCCGAGCTTGGTTCCTTGATCTTTAAAGAGGATTCCTTTGATTAGCAGTTCCGATAATCCTATGATTGCCAGTCCCACTCCCGCATACATAATTGCTTTTCGGCTTTTTGTTACTTCTTCTTCATTGCTACTTTGGGCGAGCATTCTCACTCCGTAATAAACCATCATTAAAACTGCGATCGCGCCTGCAAAATATGAGGCCCCTGTATAAACTCGTTTGACGGCAAAAGCTCCTTGAGTTGCGAATCTCTTTGCGGTCTCCACATCTTGTAAAATTTCGCCGGATTGACCGAAGAATATTTTTTCGACTATTGTGTCGGCTAGGATTATGACAATTAGACCTATCAATATGTATGTGAGGCTCATTTTGTGTTTATTGTAGACTTCTTCGACTCCTTTGCCGTTGAGGATGATGCTGATTGCGGCGATTGCTATATAGATTACGGCTAATCCGCCGATTATGTATTTAATAAAATCGAGAAGATAATAGACGGCGCTTGTTATCTGGCGTGCGCCCGCTTGGGTTGCCGCTTCTTTGTGGATGTCTGTGGTGAAGCTTGGCAGATTGGCTTCTTTGTTTACTATATTCAGTAATCCCGAAATAGTTTCCACTTTGGCTTGTTCTTCTTTGGCTTTGGTTTCTTTGATGGCATCCAGTTTGGGTTTCCATTCTGCGAGTTCTATTTTTCTGTAATTTAACTCCTTTTCGAATTTATTGTAGTCTGTCCCCTTTTTCTTGGCTTCGCTGATAAAAACAGTGAGGGTGTTTATTCGGTCTTGGACAAAATTTACCCAGGTTTCGATGGTTTTTTGATCGGTTGTGCCAGCTGCGGGTTCGGTTTGGGCATATGCGCTTTTTGTAGCTGATATAGCTCCTACTTGAATAAATAAATTATTCAAAATACTAAAAGATATCAATGCGACAATCATGATGATTGCTGATCTGATAAATCCCGATTTTTGTATATTTTTTTTGTTCATTATTTTAGAAACTTACTTGTCCTTGTATAAAAGTGGCTACAATGGCATAAACTGCGAATATAATGGCCATTGCTATTGCTGAATTCTTGAGAATTGCTTTGGCTTTATTGCGTAGTTCTTCGTCAGCGCCGGATATTACGTACATAACAGCTCCTACCATCATTACGAGAATAGATATCGGAGCGATAAACATGAGGAGAAAGTTGGTTATACCCTTTATCTCCGCCATTCCTTTGGTAAAATTGATTATTGGAGTGACTGAACCACTTGGAACCGCACTCTTATCAACAACAAAAAATACTTTATTAACCAAGGTATTTGCTATGAGCAAGATGATAAAAGCAAAAGAGTAAGCTGCTATTTTCTTTTTTTCTTCTCCCAATGTTTCTTCGTCAGCTTTGGTTATGAGCTTAAAACCGGAAATAATAATCATTCCAACCGCCAGACTTCCGAGTAGATATTTGATAAATGTCATTATAATTTGGATTCTGGAGTCGAAATACTTGGCTTTGGTAAGTATGATCTGGTTGCTTTTGAGAATTCCTCCATCACTAATATCCAAAAACTCACCGATAAAACCGGCTGCTCCGACAATAACAAGCCCTACAACAATCCACGTGAGCGATTTTCCCTGCTCTGTATAGGCATTTTCGTCGCCGTGACCGATAACCATGCGAAAACCGGAATACATGATTGCGGCAATTGCAATCGCTCCGACAAGATATTTAACATTTCTGGCAAGTGAGGCAACGATGGTTTTGACCTGCTCAAGCGTTGAATCCCCTTTTGGCGTTGGCAAATTCTCGCCAAGCTTGGTTGGATCGGGAAGATGCAATGTGCCTTGGGCGAATGAGTTGAGTACAGGGAATATCTCGTTATTTGCGTATAAAATGCCGGCCAGAACTATAAAAAAAAGCATTGGATTTAAAAATCTCTTGTATGCTTGGTATTTGCTTGATTTGGGGTGATTTGTTTTGTTTTGCACGTTGTTTTTGAGGGAGATTGAGTTCTTTGTTTTTTGAGCTAAAAAATTTGTATTTATCTGTATATTTTAGCAGAAAATGGGGGTTTTGGGAAGGGTGCAGGTCAAATCATGGTGATAATTTCTTTGGGGGCATCTGGGTATTTCTGATCAGATGCAACCAGTTGATTACAAATTATGGTATCCTTAAAAATATGCTATCTTCATTATCATCTGAATTACGGATCATTTGATCCATTAATGTAGCTATTTCCGGCGGCATCTGTTCTATCAGGGCTTTTTTAAGCTTCCCTGAAATTCCTGCTTTTGTAATGACTTCAATAAGAATTGTCTTAAATTCTTCTGCGGTTAGAAAACAGATATAATCCCCCAGAGAAAGTAAAGCTTTCTTGAATTCGTTAACCAAAGGACCAATTTCTTGATTTCCACTTCTTAGTTTGGATTCGGCCTGTAGGAATTTATTAATAATTTGACTTTGACTCTCTGATGCCGCTACATCTCCTCCGCCAAAAAACTCGACCAATATCGTTTCTTTTAGAATTTGTGCCAATTGATCAAAATCTTTATCATTCCATTCATTAATATGCAGTGCCTTAAAATCAAAATGCCCTATCGTATCTCCTGAAATTTTGACATTTCCTCCATGCCTATCGCAATCAAATTCAGAGGCAAAAATATTGCATAATTCAACAGTCAAAATAGCTTTTGCAACTGTTTTTTTGTTATTTAAATCTTCATCTGATTCTTCGGGAAGAGAAAGAAAATGATTACCTTCAATTTTTTCCATCATGAAATAATTGGGACCAACAGCTGTGACAAGAGGCGTTGCAAAATCAAATTGTCTGCCGCCCACTTGAACATTTTTGCCGTCATAAATTCTTTTGGCGAAACCAAATTGATTTGGTGCAAGTGAACAATCAGCCTCTATTGATAGCCTATCTTTTGCAAAACGACCCAACTCACGTAATGTATCTAATGATTGATGGTCTGAATCCAAGTTCGTCAGCATTTTCTCAAAAACGTTAAAACTATTCTCTCCTCTGGCTTGAACATTGGGTCTTTTGAGTGCTAAAACGTGAATGGATCCATCACTTAACTCGACTTCAACAGCTACAAAAATTGATGCTGATCCTAAGACTTTTCCTACTCTTTTAATGGAAGGGGCTTGTTGCTTTTTTGAGCTATGATGCTCGCTACTGGCAGCTTTGTCTTTATTTTTCAACCTTTCTTCGATTTCATTTGAAACGCGGGTTCTGGCATAACTGATTGCGATTTCTTTTTCTAAGAATTTTATTCTTTCCATGACATCCCAACGCAGAGGTTCATCTGCACTGTGCTTTAACCTTCTCAGCCCTAACTTCAAATCTTCGGGAACACTTGGATGACTTTCGGCGCCTTGCCCTATTTTGGTTTCGGCCGGCCCCATGTTTTCTAAAATTATCGCTAAAGCTTCGCCCATAGAAATTGACTGATCTGAATTCTTCCTACTGGCTGTCATTAGCGCGCTTACAGCAATATACTGTTGGTAATCCGCCAGTGCTTTAATATATGCTCTTAGTAGCGTTTTTGCTTCATTTGCTTTTGATTGATCATGGTTTTCAAATGTTTTGTCCAATGCAAAATTTAGATCTTCCATGCCAAGTGATGCACCCACGCCCTTTTTATCCACGAAAAACTCCTTGAGTATGGCCGCTCTTGCCCCGAGAGGCAAAGTCCAAAATTTATCATAAACTTGCTCAAGTGTTGTTTTTAGCTGACTTTCATGATTATTGATGTATTCTTTTATACTTTCTTTTAATTCTAAGCCTGTTTTATATTTTGATATCCCCGGATTAATCAAATAGTAGACTAA
>JAHJTR010000109.1 GCA_018829865.1 Patescibacteria group bacterium
ATTCATCTATTTTCAGACCTATTTATCCTTTTTATCTTCCTAATAAGATTATTTAGCAGCCTCTACCGTGCATAAATGGCCAATCAAAATTTCCAGTCTCTTTAATGCCCCTTTAGGCGGCAAATCTTCCCTTAAACTTTCTCAGGATATCGATATTTTTGAGGAGGATTTCGGAGTTAAAGGCCTTGCGCAAATAAAAGGGGATTTAGATATGTTTAAGATGGAGGAGTCAGTCGCGGCCATTTTTAGAATTGCCCCGATTAAATTAGACGTAAGTTGTTGTAAATGTCTAAATGAATTCCCGGTAGAGATAGAATTCCCGGAATTTGAAAGAGTATTTCTGCTAAGTAAACCCAAGTCTTACGAAAAAAATGATGACTCAATAATGGCAGATCTCAAGAATTGCGAAATTGACGTAGCTCAGCCAATTTATCAAGAAATTCTCTTGCATTTATCTCCGAATCCAGTATGCTTGACTGGCTGCAAGGGCCTCTGCTCTAAATGCGGACAAAATCTCAACGATAGCACTTGCAAATGCAGCAAAATAGTTAATCCAGAAAACCCATTTAGTACACTTAAAAATCTTTTTTAAATATTATGGCTAAGCATCCGGTTCCAAAGCGTCGTCAATCAAAAAGTAACATCCGAAAGCGTTATGCTGCATTTACAGCTGACGCAGTAAAAAAGCTTGAAAACAGAGTGAATCTTGTGGATTGCACAAATTGTGGCGAAAAAAGACTTTCTCATCATATTTGCCCTTCATGCGGAATGTACAGGGGCAGAAAAATGATTATCAAAAACGAAGGTAAAGAGGAACAAATCACCAAAATTAAAGCTTAAAACCTAATGGCAAGTTATCGCCATCTAGCTCGCGTGGCAGTTGTACAAACAATTTTTAGTCAAGAAATCGGCTCGCCAACTAATGGGGAAGATACATTAGACTATTTATTGGAAGAATTTCACTCAAAAGCAAATACCAGCAAAGAATTTGCGCTGGATCTTTTGGTCGGAGTTCAAAAAAACAGAAAAGAAATCATCAAAAAAATTGAAAAATTTGCTCCCGAATGGCCGTTTAAAATGATTGCACCTGTTGATCGATCGGTGCTTTTGGTAGGTATTAACGAAGTTCTTTTTGGAGGAGATGACGTACCACCGGTTGTGGCAATTAACGAAGCCATCGAAATCGCCAAAAAATATGGCAGCGAAAATTCAGGTAAATTTGTAAACGGAGTATTAAGCGCTGTTTACGAACAAACCGCAGAGCTCAAAAAACCATCAGCTTCAAAAAAATCGCAAGCGATTTCAAAAAAGAAGCCGGCTACCTCCAAACAAAAAAATAACATTCTCAAAAAATAAAAACTATGTATGTAAAATTACAAGAAAAGATCAAAATCAAATTCAACAATTCAAAAATACTCGATATGGTTTTTACTCATAAATCATTTGTTAATGAGGTTAAGGTCAAAATGGAGGACAACGAGCGCCTTGAATTCCTGGGAGACGCCGTTTTGGAATTGGTGGTAACGGAATATCTCTACACAAATTACCCGAATCCCGAAGGCGAACTCACAAACTGGCGAGCAGCTCTAGTGAGAGGTAAAAATCTCGCCAAATTAGCCAAAGACATTGATTTAGGTAAATATTTAAAATTAAGTAAGGGAGAAGAAAAATCCGGCGGGCGCGAAAAAGGCTACATCTTAGCGAACACCTACGAAGCATTAATCGGAGCAATATATTTGGATCACGGCTTTGATACGGTAAAAAAATTCATCAACACACATGTAACAACCTATCTGGTAGACATTTTGCGAGAAAAACTCCACATCGACGCTAAATCATATTTGCAAGAAAAATCCCAAGACAAACTAAACGCCACCCCTGACTACAAACTAATGTCCGAGGACGGGCCCGCACACGAAAGAATTTTTACAATGGGAGTATATATAAACGACTCACTAATGGGCAAAGGCCAAGGCAGCAGCAAACAAAAAGCCGAACAAAACGCCGCAATGGCAGCCCTAGAAAAACTCGGCTGGGAAATCAGAGAGGAAGCGCAGAACCCCAAGGGGAAAAAGTAGAACACTAAAGTTTTAAAATTAGCGGGACAGAGTTGGAGCAGGATTGCATCCTGCTTCTTTTAAAATAGTGAAGCCCGATACAAGCGCGCTCCAACTCAAAGTCTGGAATTCAGCACTCAGAGTTGGAGCAGGGCTACAGCCCTGCTCCTGTTGTTGTTACTAGAAACCACTCTGTTGGAGCAAGGCTACAGCCTTGCTCCTGCTTACCTAATTATGTCTACTCTGGAGCATGGCTGTAGCCATGCTCCAACTTAGGAGTATAATTTTATTTTATTACAGTTGGAGCAGAGTTGCACTCTGCTCCTAAACGTTAAGAAGCGGAGTACAACTCCGCTCCAACATCTAGTTGCACTCTGCTACTGTCGGAGCAGGATTGCATCCTGGTCACTTAAAACCACTTTCCAATTCCAACACCGTATTTCATTTTTAAGGATAAATCCGATTAAGCGTCCTCGGGAAGGGGATAGTCTCCCGCACATGATGCACACCAGTAAGCCAACTAACAGTCCGCTCAAGCCCAAGCCCAAACCCGCCATGCGGCACAGAGCCGTATTTCCGCAAATCCAAATACCACTCAAAAGACTCACGAGGTAATTTATGCTCCTCAATACGTTTAACCAAGGTGTCATAATCG
>JAHJTR010000110.1 GCA_018829865.1 Patescibacteria group bacterium
AAAATAGTTTATAACTAACATATAAATTAAAAATAAACATATGGAAAAACTAATCCCTCGTATTTTAGGTTTGCTTAAGCTTGATAACCGCTATATGGAAGAGGTTATGGCGGATAAAAATGCTACAGGAACCGGGTTTGCTATTTTGGCTGTGCCTGTGGTTTCGCTTTTTTTGGTGGAGATGCTTTATTTGGGTGAATATTTTAAATTTGCCGGTATAGGTGGACATTTATTTGTCTTGCTGCGGGTGATTTTCTTTGTTTGGGCGATGAATTTTATTGCTAATAATTATTTTGAGGGTAAGGGCGATATGTTTAAGAGTTTTAGAGCCATCGCTTACAGTCAAATTTTATATTGGATTCCTGTGATTTTGATTGTTTTGACGATGCTTCTTGGAATTGATTTGAGTTTTTGGTCAATATGGGCTTATAGACTGGCCATTATCTGGGGTCTCGTGGTTGCTTACAAGGTTTTTCAGATTGAATATCGGCTTAAAGAGCAAGATGCCATTGTTTGCTTGGTAATCACCATTGTCGCTTCCTATATTTTTCAATTTATTTTCAGCAAAATATTTTTTTCCTCTTTTAGTATGAGATATATGTAATCTATGGTTAATCGTTTTGTTGATCTTAAGGAGAATAAACGGCCTATTGTCGGCCTCGCGGTTTATGATTATATGATGGCTAAATTGGCGAGTAGCATCGATATTGATTTCTTGCTGGTGGGCGATTCCTTGGCGATGACCGTTTTGGGTTACTCCCATACGAAATTTGTTACTTTGGAGGATATGATTCGGCATACGGGTGCGGTTATTCGGGGTAATCAGAATTCTATTGTGGTGTGTGATTTGCCGGATGGGAGTTACGATGATTCGGCGGTTGCGCTTAACTCCTCTAATAAAATTAATAATGAACTTGGGCTTAAAAATGTGAAGATTGAGGGGCGGGCGGATATTGTGGCGACGCTTGTGAATAATGGGTTTGATGTGCTGGGGCATACGGGGCTTAAGCCGCAGAGTGCTGAGGATTTTGGGGTTGTTGGGAAGGGGGAAATTGAGGCGCTGAGCGTTTTTGAGGAGGCGAAAAAGATTGAGAGCGCGGGGGCTTATGCTTTGATTTTGGAATGTGTGCCTGAGAGTTTGGGGCAAAAAATTGCTGCGGATTTGAAAATTCCCGTGATTGGGATTGGGGCGGGGCGGCATACCGATGGGCAGATTTTGGTGGTGAATGATATTTTGGGTTTGAGTGATATAAAAAAGCCTAGGTTTGTGCGGAAATATGCTGATTTGCAGGGGCAGGTGATAAATGCGATGCGGGATTTTAAAAATGATGTTATTAATGGGGAGTATCCGAGTCAGGATGAGATTTATCGTTAACCTAAGAATAACGTGCAGGTGCTAAATAGTTTGGAAAAATTGAATGAGTGGAAGGAGCAGCAGAAAGGGCAGAAGGTGGTTTTTGTGCCGACTATGGGTTTTTTGCATGAGGGGCATTTAAGTTTGGTTCGGGCTGGTAAAAAGGTCGGGGGTAGTGTGATTGTGAGTATTTATGTGAATCCGAAGCAGTTTGGTGATGCGGAGGATTTTGAGAAATATCCTAGGGATGCGGCGCGGGATTTGAGATTGCTTGAAAGCGTGGGGGTGGATGCGGTTTTTTTGCCCGATGATGAAGTTGTTTATGGGGATTTGTTGGGTATGGAGGATTTTGACTTGAGCATAGATGAAAACTTGATTGATAAAATGTGCGGCCAATTTAGACCCGGGCATTTTGAGGGAGTTGCTGAGGTTGTGATGAGATTATTTGCCTTAGTGCAGCCGGATGTTGCGGTTTTTGGGCTTAAGGATTTTCAGCAATGTAAGGTGATTGAGTTTGTTGTTGAAAAAAATAGTTTGCCTACTCAATTGGTGTTTTGTGAGACCGTGCGGGATGCGGCCGGTTTGGCTTTGAGTTCTCGGAATGAGAGGCTTAGTGATGGTGAGAAAATGCGGGCGCGCGCCTTAGGCTGCGCGCTTTTTGATGCGGGGGAAGTGGTTAGAGAATTTGGGGTTTCGGGGGGTGAT
>JAHJTR010000111.1 GCA_018829865.1 Patescibacteria group bacterium
AAGTGGGAGGCAGCCGACATCGCCGAAAAAATTAACCGAACCGCAAAAAATCCGGATGAAGCAAAGAAAATCGCTGAAAGGGGATTTGAGGACGTGCAGCAATTTGAGTATCACAAAGCGATAAAAAACTTCACAGATAAATACTTAAAAATAATTAATAACGATCATATCAAAGAAAGCACATTAAAAAAATTCCAAGCAAAACAGTAAACTAATGAAAGAGAAACTATTATTCGTTTTACCGGAGTACAAAAGTGATTCATCAAGCCATTTTGTGCATACGATTGAATTATTGGAGGAGGTTGGCAAAGAAATAGATTTATACGTTTTCATAGAGCACGCGGAGGGGAAGCCGGTGATAAAGAATGCGGAGAAGGTCTATACCTCAAAAACAAACTTACCGATTTTAGGTTTGCTTAATAGAATTTTAATCTTTGTTTGGTATCGTTTAAGAGGGGGCAAGAATTTCTATGTTCATTACTCCTATTTCTCCTGCATCATCTGCAGCCTAATCAGCCGCCTCACTTTCGCCAAAACCTATTACTGGCACTGCGAAGAATACATCAACTACGGATCAGACCGTCGCTCAAATATAATCGGCTACCTCAAATGGAAAATCTTCGACGACTTATTACTCAGATTATCACTAAAACTCTGCAATCACCTGGTAACCGGATCCGCCGAATTAATCGAAAAGTATCACAAAACTTTTGGAGTAAATAAATCAAAAATAAAAATCGTACCAAACAGCATCAATTTGGAAAGATTCAAAATCATCCCCAAAGCTGAAGCCAGAAAAAAACTCAACCTACCCCCGGCCCTGGCAAAAGAAATAAAACCCAACCAAAAAATAGCCCTATTTGTGCATTGGTTAGCCCCCCGAAAAGGCGCCGACCTCCTCCCCCAAATAATCGAAAACGTCACAAAAAAACTCCATCAACAAAAAAATCAAGACACAGTATTCCTAATAGTAGGGGACGGCCCCTTATACAAGGAGCTCAAACAAAAAAAATACCCCTGCCCCGTAATCTTCACCGGCAAAGTCCCAAACAAAGAAGTCTCAAATTACTTCATGGCCAGCGACCTCTTCATCATGCCCTCCCGACAAGAAGGCTTCCCCCGAGTTTTATTAGAAGCAATGGCATCCGGCATCCCAATAGTAACCTTCGATGCTGGCGGAATTCCCGGAATCCTGACTGAAGAGCAACGAGAATTTATGGTTGAGAAAAACGATATTGAAGAATTCATAAAAAAAACAGCCCATTTACTAACGAGCGACAACAAACGAGCTAATCTGATCAAACAGGGGAAATCAAGAGTAAATGAGTTTGGGCATGAGAGGGTGGCGAAGCAATTTTTAGCAATTATCTGAGGCCAGTAATGAAAAAACCTAAAATATTAATCTTTACAGGAAATACTCTCATAATTTTAGATTATATTAAAATGAAATAAAATATAATTGATTATAACTAACACATGGTTTAGAGTTGAAAGACCTTCTAATCACTAAATAAACCCCAATGACACTATCCGATGTTGTATCAATTGGGCAAATAGTCATCTGGATAGCTATTATTCTTTATTATATCCTTGTATATAAAATTAAGATTGATAAAATCGAGAAATCTGTTGGCTCGATTGATCAATTAAAAAATTACATTAGTGACTTAAGCGAATATTTAAAAGAATGGAAAGGCGTGCCAAAATATTTGAGATGTTTTAATGCTTATTACACATCAAATTCCCCTCTGCAGCTCACTGCTTCCGGTCTTGATTTTATCAAAGATAGCGGGTTTGAAGCCATATTTAAGAACAATAAATCTTTCTTTATAACAAGCCTCAGAGAGCGACTCAAGAGCAAAGAAAATGATAATAGTTTTTTTTATTTTTGCGAAGAGTATTCAATTCAACTCATCATGGAGCTGGAAGAAGATGAATCACATCTATTGTCAGATATAAGAGATTTCATTTTTAAGAGAGGGCTATCTGATATCAAGAAAATTCTTTTTAAATCATTGGGTTTATACCTAAGAGATCAGCTCATAAAAGATTTCGGAAAAGAAGAAGACTTCAAAAAACTCAAGGAAAATGAGCTTAGGAATAAAGAGCAGCGTGGATAGTTAGGGCGCACTGAAAAACACAAATGAAGTTAAAAAAACAAACAAATATTAACTTTTAGGTAAGATTTTCTAATAAATATAAAATATTTAGACATACTTTAGTTAAAATAATTGACAATCATCATTGTTTAGACTATTTTATTATGCACAAACCTAACCCCTCATTCCAATGATTGAAAATTTCATCTTCAAACTCAGAAAAATGAACGGGCTTTCACAAGGGGATCTTGCCAGTAAAATAGGCATATCTCGCCCCACACTTATCTCGATTGAAAAGGGAAAAAGAGATATCACTCTCACTGAAATTAAAAAAATATCTCAAATTTTTGACATACCCGTAAATGTAATGCTGGATGAAGAGCTCGAAATGAGTGAGAAGATTGACTCTCAAAACGCTCATCAAAAGTCATTCAAGAAATTCCACAATCTTGTACTAAAATGCATTAAATATGGATCAGATGAGGATGGAAAGATAACAAAAACCAAGTTGGCGAAACTGGTATATCTATGTGATTTTGCAAGTTACTATAAATACCTTTCGCCTATTTCAGGTTTCGCATATCACCGGCTAGCACAAGGCCCGGTTGCCATCGAATTTTTTGACCTTATAGATACGGATGAATCTATTTGTGTCGAAAGTAAAGGGCGAGCAATGATGGTTTCACTCATTGAAAATCCCGATGAATCGGTTCTAAGCAAGGAAGAAGAAAAAGTTGTTAAAGCCGTTTGCACTGCATGGAAAGATAAAAGTACAAAAGACATAGTCGACTTCACTCATCGCCAACTTCCCTGGGCGACATCCAAAGAAGGAGAAGTTATCCCTTATGAATTAATTAACATGGAAGAACCCAATAATGTTTATTAAAGACACCAAATTCTACGTTGAATTCTCAAAATACGCAGAAAAGCATTTCTGTAAAAATTTCCTCAAGAAATACAAAGAAAAAAAGTGGGTTGAGACAAGAAAAACAATTAACGCCACCCTTGAGCGAATTTCAGCCTTCCAAAAAACAAATCTCATCGACAACATCAAGTTTTCACAATTAAAGAACGCAGGAATCTTTAAGCTCGATTTCAGAGTCGCCGGCACATATTCCTCCCCTAAAAAATCCGGCAACAGAGCCATCTTTCACCTATGCAACACAACAAATAAAATAACAATTCTATTAGTTTACAGTAAAGATGATTGCAAAAAGAAGCAGTCAGAAACACAATGGATTTTGGAACATGTGAAAAATAATTTTCCGGAGTATCGGGGGATCTGTTAAGAATTCATGATCCCCAAATACGACTCCAAAAACATCACCCGGAATTTCATTAATATGCTCACAAATCGATAACATCTCCGAGAATCTATCCTTCCAAATCATCACATTTTGAGCAAACCGCAATCAGCCCATCACAATTCTCAGGCTCGCCTTTTTCAATATGTTTTTCATAATACTTCTTCGGATATTTAAGAATTCGTTTCACAAACTTAAAGCTATTACGAAAAGGATATAATAAATAATTCAGCTGCAACAAAAGAATAAAGATTTTCAGCCTATGGGTCTTTTTTGCATACCCCAGTATTTTATTGATTTTAAAGTAACTGCCAATCGTTTTTCGCAAACTCTCTTCCGTAAAATGCTGATAATGCTTCTTATGAATCGGACTGTTTATTGATGGCACCGTGATTATCAGTTTTCCATCCTCTTTTAACAAATTACTTAGATTTGCAAGAATCCCATCGATATTTTCCTCTTTAAAATGTTCCAAAACTTCCATCAGAATAATCACATCAAATTTTTTATCTAAAGAAATCGATTCCATTTTACCAATATAAAAATCAAGTTCAGGATTAAAAGCCTTAGCAAAAGCTATCGCCCTCTCGGAATAATCTATCCCCGAAATATCAACATTTTCTTTTTTAAGCTCATAACACAGCCTGCCATCACCGCACCCGGCATCCAATACTGACTGATTATTAAACGGCTCAATTTCCTTTTTCACTAGTGCAATCCGTGAAAAATACTCAGCACTAAAAAAAAGCTTCTCATATTCCGAAGCTAAGTCAGAGTAGTGATAAGGGAAAAAATACTGATCCTCCTGAGCCTTCTGCTGTTTACTCAAAACCATTTTATTAGCAAATTAATAATATTCAAAAATATTATAATCCGTATTTATAATTTATAGTATCAAAAAAGATTATTAATAAATCCCAAGAACCCCCCGCATCCGCTCCCGCTCCATATTTTGTCTTTCCAATTCAAATCGGCTATAGTTCAAAAAAATTTTAAAAAACCACAATGCTCAAAACGGCTACCCCAAAAAAAGACCGAGCATCAAGCTCGGTCTTTTTTTATTAATTCCACTATTTAAAGCCCCGCCTCATTCCTCAGCAATTCCGCCTTATCAGTCTTCTCCCAAGTAAACACATCCAAATCTTCCTCTCTACCAAAATGCCCATAAGCGGCAGTCTTCTTATAAATCGGTCTTCGTAAATTCAGAGAAGAACTGATTCCCGCCGGCTTAAGCTCAAAATTCTTCCTGATTAATTCCTCAATTCTACCCTCATCAATTTTTCCGGTACCAAAAGTATTCACATTAATCGAAACAGGCTCGGCAACTCCGATAGCATAAGCAATCTGCACCTCGCATCTGGTCGCAATCCCTGAGGCAACAATGTTTTTGGCAATATACCTTCCCATGTAAGCCCCACTACGATCAACTTTTGAAGGATCTTTACCCGAGAAGCAACCTCCACCATGATGGCCCATACCACCATAAGTATCCACTATAATCTTGCGGCCGGTCAAACCGGCATCACCCGGAGGACCTCCAATAATAAACTTGCCGGTCGGATTAATATGATAAATCGTTTGATCATCAAGCAAGTTACCACAAACCGGCTTAATCACATGTTCAATAATATCTCTTTTGATTTGATCATGAGAAACCTCAGGCCCATGTTGAGTTGAAATAACCACAGTATGCACCCGTACCGGCTTACCGTTCATATATTCAATAGTCACCTGACTCTTACCATCCGGTCTCAAATATCTAAGCCCATTCTCTTTACGCACGCTCGCCAATTTACGAGTCAATTTATGCGACATCAAAATCGGCATCGGCATCAGCTCAGGAGTCTCAGTGCACGCATATCCGTACATCATTCCTTGATCACCGGCGCCTTGTTCTTTATTGGAGGCGCTATCCACACCCTGCGCAATATCAGGGCTCTGCTCATCAACGCTGATCAAAACAGCGCAAGCCTTATAATCAAAACCGTAAGTCGCATCGGTATAACCGATTTCTTTAATAGTTTGTCGCACGATTTTAGGAATATCAACATAACAAGTAGTGCTGATTTCCCCGGCCACAAGCACAAGCCCGGTTGTTACCATTGTTTCAGCCGCCACGCGACCATTAGGATCTTGAGCAAAAATCGCATCCAAAATCGCGTCACTAATCTGATCAGCCATTTTATCGGGATGTCCTTCAGTAACTGATTCAGAGGTAAAAAGATATTTTCCTCCATTTGCTTGCGAGCCGCCGCTTTGATTCGCAGCATCATTTTGCATCCCTGACCCGGAGTGCATTCCAGTGTAGTCCATAGGTATATATGTTATTAAATAAAAAAAACCTCTTTGTTTTAGAGGAAGATTTAGGTATTCGATTGAATTCATGTACCAATTATCTTTCCCCTAATAGGGCGGATTTAGCACCTGCCTTCACCATTTTTCCATTAAAGGAGTTAAGGCGAAAGGGGTTGCTGTAGCTTCATAGGGCCGTTCCCTCAGCTACTCGTGATAATTAAACTGGTTTTTAAAAAACTTGGACACAAATATACTACAAAGAATCACAATCGGTCAAACCAAAAAACAAATATCTCAAAAACCAACCCGTTTTCATCATAAAGATTTTTACCTCTTAAACCACTCAATCGTCTTCTTAATCCCTTCATCAAGCCCAACCTTAGCCTCAAAAACCAACTCCTTCTCCGCCAAACCAATATCCGGACACCGCACTTTCGGATCATCAACCGGCATATCTTTATGCGCAATTTTCGAATCCCCACCAACAATCCCCAAAATCATCTCCGCAAGTTCAAGAATCGTCCGCTCATTCGGATTCCCAATATTCACAGGCCCCCCAAATTCATCATGATTCATCAGGGAGATAATCCCATCAACCATATCATCAACATAACAAAAACTCCGAGTCTGCTTCCCATCGCCATAAACCGTAATATCTTTACCCTCC
>JAHJTR010000112.1 GCA_018829865.1 Patescibacteria group bacterium
GTAAGCGATAAATCAACCCCATCTTTTTGTTTTTAATTTTTTTTGTTATGTTTTGATTTTTAAATATAAGGAATCAGACATGCGAAAAATAGATCGAAATAAATTTAAGCCGTTAACGTCGAGTGAGTGGCAAGCATTATCAGATGAATGGGAGCATAGTGAACTGACACAGTTGAAATTTTGTAAACTCAAAAACTTACCGTTAAAAACTTTTACTAATCAGCGTCAGAAGGTACTGCAAGAAAAAAAGAAAGCTCAAAACCAGTTTTTACCTGCTCATATTAATTTTAAAGCAAAAGCTGTTGAATTACCTGCCACCCAATCGGTCGTTTTGAAACTGCCAAATGGAATTTGCCTACAAATTGCATTGAATACTGACAAAGCTTGGTTAAGAAATGTGTTTGAATTATTAGGTATCACGCCATGTTAAATGTTATTGAGGGCACAAAAATATTTGTGAGTTTAAAGCCGATTGACATGAGGAATTCGATTAATGGTTTATCCGCTGCAATAGGAGATATATTTGGGGAGTCACCGATGTCACGGCATCTTTTTCTTTTTTATAATAAGGCGAGAGATAAAGTAAAATTAATTTTTTGGGATCGAAATGGATTTGTGTTGTATTACAAACGACTTGAGAAAGGTCGATTCAAGATTAATAAGTCTTTAGATAAAAAAACAATTGAACTGACAGAAAATCAATTACATTGGCTATTTGCAGGATTAGATTTTCAGTTGATGAATGAATTTAGTGAAATTAATTATAGCGAATATTACTAATAATTAGTAAAATGCGCTTATGTTAACAAGCGATGAATTACAGCATAAAAATAGGGATGAATTGATTCATCTGCTAGCGATGATGCAAGAAAAATCAGACGCACAGAAAGAACAATTAGGTATCCAAGGAGAACAATTAGTTTTACAACAAAAAAAGTTAACCGATCAAGAAAACAAAATCATTTCCTTTCAACAAACTGTCGCCCAACTGCAAGAATATATACAACTACTCAAACATACCCGATTTAGCAAGTCATCAGAAAAGTATATTGATCAAAATCTGCAAGGCTGTTTATTTGACGAAGCTGAATTACCTGTTAACCAAGCAGAAATAGAAGCAGCTGAAGAAGAAATCACGATACCCGCACATCAACGTAAAAAAGCGGGTAGAAAAGGATTGGCAGAAGACTTACCCAGAGAAAAGATTGTTTATGATTTATCGGATGATGAAAAAATTTGTACTTGTGGTTGCGAGCTCACACCGATTGGTGAAGAAATTACTGAACAATTAGATATTATTCCCGCGAAAATAAAAGTTATTCAGCACGTTTGTAAAAAATATGCTTGTCAAGGATGTAAGGGAACCATTAAAACAGCGAAAAAGCCCAAACAACCGATTTCTAAAAGTGTCGCGGCTCCTGGATTATTAGCAAATGTGCTAACAGCGAAGTTTCAATTTCATTTACCGCTTTATCGTCAAGAACAAATGCTTAAAGCCCTTGGTGCTGATCTCACAAGAAACACACTCAGCTTGTGGGTTATCAAATGTAGCGAATTGTTACAGCCCTTAGTTAATTTATTACAAGATGAAATTTATGCTTATGATATTGCCTATGCAGACGAAAGTACGCTGCAAGTTTTAAAGGAAAAGAATAAAAAGGCCGAATCAACATCTTATATGTGGGCATTTGGCGGTGGGCCACCCGAAAGATTTAGTTATGTTTATCAATATCATCCTAATCGAAAACACCAAGTTGCAATTGATTTTTTTAATGATTATCAAGGTTATTTACATTGTGATGGCTACCAGGCCTATGATGCATTGTCCTCAATCAACCAGGAGGTTATCCAAGTGGGATGCTGGTACCATGCACGGCGCAAGTTTATGGATGCAGCTAAGGTTAGCAAAAAATCAGGTATGGCGGATTGGTTTATAAAACAAATCCAGCGTTTATCAAAGATTGAAAAAGTCATCATAGAAGAAAAGTATCATTCAGAACACGCAAAAAGGTATCGTCAAGCAGAAGCTCTTAAAATAATAGATAAAATAAAGATTAAGCTTGATGAACTACAAGGAAAGACACCGCCGCAAGGCTTGCTTGGAAAAGCGATTTATTACATGCAAAGCCAATGGCCCAAATTATTAACGTACTTAGAAGATGGACGACTTGAAATAAGTAACAATAAAATGGAAAGGGCGATGAAGCCGTTTGCTGTGGGTCGAAAAAACTGGCTCTTTGCTAATAGTGTTGATGGTGCACATGCAGCAGCAAATATTTTTAGTTTAATTGAAACATGCAAAGCACATAAAGTTGATCCTTATGATTGGCTACGTGACACATTAACTAAAATACCAAGCTGTGAAAAACTTGAGGACTATGAAGCACTCATGCCTTGGCATTTTAACAAAAATCATATCGCTCCATGAACGTCAAGACTGGGTTTGATTTACCGCTTAC
>JAHJTR010000113.1 GCA_018829865.1 Patescibacteria group bacterium
AGGCGAATATCAGGTGTTTGAACTTACAGGCAAAAGGCTTGAACAAATTGTAATTATGAGCGACATGTACAATGAAGAAGCGGTCAAACGTGTATATGACGTTCTAAATAAACTGGGAGTCACCAGGCGATTAGTCAGTCTGGGAGCCGAAGATGGAGATATACTAATAATTGGCAAGGAAGAGATTGTATTTCTGAATCTTTTGAATTAGATTTAGTTAGAAAGATAAAAATAATAAATATGAAAGTAGTTTTTGGTCTTGGAAATCCGGGGACAGAATACAACAATACAAGACACAATGCCGGTTTTATGCTTGCAGATAGTTTGGCTAAGCAACTTAACGCCGGAGATTGGAAGTATGTCGACAAATTTAAGGCTCAAATCTCGGAGGCTCAGTTTGCCGGCCACAAGATTTTGATAGTAAAACCGCAGACTTTCATGAATTTATCGGGCATTTCAGCCGAACGCATAGTGAATTTCTTTAAGCTCGAGCAAGAAGACCTAACGGTAGCCTACGATGATGTTGATCTTGATGAAGGAGTTATAAGGCTCAGAATGTTTGGCAGCGCCGGCACTCACAACGGGGCAAAGTCGATAAAAGAGCATTTGGGCGGGCTGGGGATGGAATTCCCTCGCATCAGAATAGGCGTTAATAGCTCAATTAGAGAGGAAATTGACATTGATTTGTCCAATTTTGTCCTCAAAAAAATGAACAAATCAGAGCTACATGAGCTACAAAAAGGTATAGATAAGGGAGTAGAATGCCTTCTTTTTGCTTGGGAAGAAGGATTTGACGCTGCAATGCAGGCCTATAACGGCTAATTTGCAAAAATACACCCTAAATACACATAAATCTCTTGCAATTTTGAAATCACATAAGTATTATAAACGGGCTTTAAATTCATAATATTCAGGAAATGTTCGCAGTAATTGAAATCAAAAAACAGCAATACAAAGTTTCACCGGATGAAACTTTTCTAGTAGACCTTTTAAAAGATGTAAAAAAAGGAGATAAAATCGAAGCGGACAGAGTTCTGCTAATCGCCGAAGAAGACGGAAGCGATGTAAAAATCGGTACTCCAAACCTAAATTCATCAGTCGAACTTGAAGTACTGGGCGATGAATTAGGGGATAAAATCAGAGTTTACAAAATGAAGCCTAAAAAAAGGTATCGAAAAACTCAGGGCAGCAGAGCAAAACTCACTAAACTGAAAGTTATTAAAATAGGCAGAGTTTCAGCAAAAGAAAGTATTAAAACCGAAGAGACAATTGCAGAGCCAAAGCCTGAAGTCAAAACCGAAGCCAAAGAAGAAGTAAAAGAGCAGGCATAAGCCTATTTCTCACTAAAAGCAGTTAGTACCGTTTCCAAGTCATTTGGAATCGGTGCTTTTAAATTATAGCTCTCACCCTTAAGTTTAAATTTCAGCTCACTGCAATGCAAAAACAACCTGGTCACATCATTCTCTTTGGCAAATTTCTGCTGCTTAGCCGACGAATAATGCTCATCACCAACCACAGCATAGCCCATTTTAGAAAAATGAACTCTAATTTGATGCGTTCGCCCCGTAATTAATTTCACCTCAACATAGCTTAGCCCATCAATGAATTTCAGCACCTTATACTTAGTCACCGCCATTTTTCCATCACTCGACACCTTCATCAACTGCCCCTTTTTACTCCGCGCAATTGGGGCTTTAATAGTCCCTTCACTCGGCTCAATTTCACCGTGCAACAAAGTCAAATAAGTCTTATTAATGCGCCGCTTTTTAAAAAGAGTCGCAAACTCAGCATGTGTCTCATCATTCTTAGCAACAATAAGCAGCCCTGAAGTATCCTTATCCAGTCTATGCACAATCCCGGGCCTCAGGGGCCCATTTACACCACTTAATTTCTTAAAACAATTCATAAGTCCATTAATAAGGGAGTCAGTTCGGTCCTCCTCATTAATCGGGTGCACCTTCAAAAAAGGCGGTTTATCAATTACCGCAAAATCATCATTCTCAAAAACAACCTCCAAATTCATATCCTTCGCCTGAATTTTGCACTTCCTATTTTCAATCGCTCCCTTGGGCACAGCAATTTTATCCCCAACCCTAACCTTACCACTTGGCGAAATAACCTCATCATTAACCTTAATCAAGCCGCCATTTAGCAGTCTGCAAATCTTAGTTCGCGAAACCGCTGGCAAATGTGCGGCAATAATTTTATCTGCTCTTCCACCTGATTTAGCAATTATTTTCATCATATTTTAATTATAATTGGTCCCAGCTTTTTTTGCTATCTCCAGTAATAGGAATAGCTTCCCCAAGATAAGTAGACTTCGACTTAAACACAACATTCAAAAAAGCCTTACCATTAGCCGGTATCTCTCTTAAATAATTATACTTAATCCCTAAATATTCCCTTCTATCAGCCGCAGCGCCCTTAGCATCAATCCCCAGCGACTTCGCAATATAAACCGCCCTGGGCAAATGAAAATTCTGCGTGATTACATAAATATCCTCAACTTCAAAAATATGCTTTGCCCTATACAAGCTGTCATATGTATCAAAACCCGCATGATCCAAAAAAACATCCTCAGCCTTAACTCCCTTACTCAAAATAAATTTACGAGCCGCATTTACCTCATCATAATCGGTAGTGCCATGGTCTCCACTAATCAAAATCTTCTCAATCTTACCGGCTTTATAAAGCGCAATCGCCGTATTCACTCTATCCTCAAACATATTGCTCAATTGCCCATCGTTTCTCACATACGCACCAAGAATCAAACCGGTTTGCCGCTTCTCAATATCAATAACCTCAATATCATCAATAATAAGATTACTAGTCGATTTATTAACATAAAAATGAATAGCCAAAAGAGCCATCATCCCCAGAGCGGAAATCAGAATCGAAATCTTAATTACATATTTTATAACTTTAAATGGCATTCGAAAAACATAATATTTCATCAATGATATACATATCTACGCAAAAAAGTAATAGCTATTCAAAAAAAGCTTAATCCAAATTTCAGCATCTATCACTTGCCTATATATTAAAAATTCATTAACTTTTAAAAAACATTTATAAATAAAAATAAGACCATGGCTAGCGATCAAAAGATTAACGAATTATTAAATAGGGGAACGGTTGAAGTTATTGTTAGGGAGGATTTAGAACAAAAGCTCAAATCAGGCAAAAAACTCAAGGTAAAGTTGGGCATTGATCCCTCTGGATCGGATTTGCATATCGGGCATATGGTAGTTATTCGTAAGCTCAAAGAGTTTCAGGATTTAGGTCACGAAATAATTTTACTTTTCGGAAACTTCACAGGACAAATCGGTGATCCTACGGATAAAAAAGAAACCCGCAAAGCCAAAACTCAAGAGGAACTCGAAAAAAATGCCGAAAAATATCTCGAGCAAGTTAAGCCGGTTTTAGACATAGATAAAATCCAAGTCAGATGGAACGCCGACTGGCTTAAAGACCTCAATTTTTCCGACATAATCAAACTCTCATCAAACTTCACAGTAGCCCAAATGCTTGAGCGCGACATGTTTCAAGAACGCATTAAAAAAGATCAGCCAATCAGCATGCACGAATTCTTTTATCCCCTGATGCAGGGTTACGATTCCGTAGCACTCGAGGCCGACATCGAGCTTGGTGGAACTGACCAGACCTTTAATATCCTAGCCGGCCGAACACTCCAAAAAGCCTACGGGCAACCGCCTCAAAACGTCATTACCGTGCCACTTCTAGAAGGAACAGACGGCGTAATCAAAATGGGCAAATCCGAGGATAATTATATCGGAGTCGCCGAAAGCCCTACTCAAATGTTCGGTAAAACCATGTCAATCCCCGACGAGCTAATTATTAAATATTTCGAATTAGCAACAAATGTTGAGCTGGATGAAATTGAAAAAATTAAAAAAGATATGGCGGATGGAGCCAACCCCCGCGACTTTAAAATGCGCCTCGCAAGTGAGATTATCTCCATCTATCATAATTCCGAGGCAGCCGAAAAAGCCCAGCTTGAATTTATCAATATTTTCAAAAATCAAGGGATTCCAGATGAAATCGAGACGCTTGATCTCAAAAAAAACAATATAAACATTCTGGATTTACTTTGCGAAGCCAAAATGGTGGATTCTAAAGGAGATGCCAGACGAATGATTCAGGGAGGAGGCGTTAAACTTGATGGAGAAAAAATCGAAGACATTAATCAATCACTTGATCTTTCAGATAAACCTCAACTTTTACAAGTCGGCAAACGAAAATTTAAATATATAAAGAAAAGTGCTTAATTCCTATCTAAGCGACACAATTAAGACCACGCCAGCTTACATCAATAAGCTGCGCAAACTTGGAATAAAAACCGTTAAGGATTTTTTATTTTACTTTCCACGCGGCTATCAAGATTTAAGCGGGCTAACAACAGTAGCCGAAATCCGCACCGATGAAGTCAATACCTTAAAAGGCAATATTCATTCAATCGTAAACATCAGAACGAGAACAGGAAAAACGCTAACAAAAGCCATTTTTGGCGACGAAACCGGCAGAATCGAAGTAGTCTGGTTTAATCAAAAGTATCTAAAAAACATGATAAGGGCAGGGGATAGCGTGCTTCTCTCCGGCAAGGCAAAATTTGCATTCGGCAAAATGGCATTAATGAGCCCAACTTACGAACCGCTAAAACTGGATCAACTACACACCGGCAGAATTGTACCTGTTTATCACGAAAGTGAAATCATAACTTCAAAATGGATACGCAGCAAAATCCATCCCCTAATTGAAAATTCAGAAAAAATTACGGACACTCTCTCAAGCGAACTCAAAGAAAAATACCAGTTAATCGATTTAAAAGATGCCATCAAAATCATTCATTTCCCCAAAAATCAGCCTGATCTGGAAGCCGCAAGAAAGCGCCTCGGCTTCGAAGAAATTTTTGAATTACAGATCACCGCTTTAAAAAACAAATGGGAATGGCGGCGCGCAGCAGAAAAAAAAGGACTAACAATCCGCATCGAAAAAGACTGCTTAAAAGAAATACTGGATATTTTGCCTTTCAAGCTGACCGATGCCCAGCAGCAAAGCGTGGTCGATATTTTAAATGATTTAAAAAAGCCCTACCCCATGATGCGACTTCTCGAGGGAGATGTTGGCTCCGGTAAAACGATAGTGGCCGCCCTAGCCGCCTTTAATGTAATTAAAAACGGATACCAAGTGGCCATCATGGCACCAACCGAAGTTTTAGCAAAGCAGCATTTCAAAAGCCTGATGACTCTGTTTGCAAAATTCAATATACGAGTGGATTTTTTAGCCGGATCACTGACGGCAAGCGAAAAAAAGAGAATCATCATGGGCCTGAAAACCCACACAATCGATCTGATCGTCGGCACCCACGCAATAATCCAAGACAAAGTCGATTTCGCAAATCTTGCGCTAGCAATCGTCGATGAGCAGCATCGCTTTGGGGTTAAGCAGCGCGACATACTTGCAGGATACGGAACCCCTCATCTGCTCAGCATGACCGCAACTCCAATCCCTCGCACCCTCGCAATGACAGTTTACGGCGACCAAGATCTCACAATTATCGACGAGCTGCCCCCCGGTCGCAAAGAAATCATTACGCGCATTGTTCCCGAAATCAAAAGGATCGACGCCTACAGATGGGTCGAGAATAATATCCTCAAAGGCAATCAAGCATACATAATTTGTCCTCTGGTAGAGGATTCCGACGCCATTGAAGCAAAATCCGCAACTCAAGAATACGAGCGCCTTCGCCTGGTTTTTCCCAATCTGAATCTGGGTTTACTCCACGGTCGAATGAAGCAGTCCGGGAAAGACGATATCATGAGCAAATTCGTCAAAAACGAACTCCATATCCTAATTTCAACAACAGTCATTGAAGTCGGTATAGATGTTCCTAACGCCAATATAATTATGATTGAAGGAGCCGAGCGCTTTGGCCTCGCCCAATTACATCAATTACGAGGACGCGTAGGCCGCGGAAAAGAGCAGTCCTATTGCTTCCTTTTTCAATCAACAGCCGAATCACGCACTGATAAATCAAGCAGCGACCAATTCTCAAAAAACCTCACAGTTACAGCCTCAGGTCAAATATCATTGGCAGCTGTCGCGGCGCCGGCATCTTCTCCTCAAAAAACAAATCAACAAATAACGGATCGCCTAAAAGCCATGGTCAATCACACCAGCGGCTTCAAACTAGCCGAAATCGACCTGGAACTCAGAGGCCCCGGCGAAGTCTACGGAGTCAGACAAAGCGGAATACCGGACCTAAAAATGGCTTCATTAAGCGATATTGAGCTAATAAAACTTGCCAGAGAGGCGGCTGAATTCTCATTATCGAGCAGTATCAAGCCATTCTAAGCACGCCAACAAAACAGGGGACTCAAAGCCCCTACTCCATCACCTTTAAAAGTATATTATAAAATATTCTACTTTTTTCGTCAAAAAAAGCAATATATCGCCAAATCCTCAGTCCATACTCCCCAAAACCCAAAAACAATTTCGAGATAGTGCAAATAAAAAATTTCATCCAAATAAACGAGAAATAAATAAATCAAAAAAAATTCCAAAAAATATTCCACAACAAAACAAAGAAAAAACAAAAAACCACAAAGCCCTTCATAACAACAAAAACAGGGTATCAGGGGAAAGAAAGAGTCGACATATGAGTCAGCTCAATCCACAAACAAACATAAAAACGCAAATATTAATTAAGCACAAGATACATTGTACAAATTAAAACCAAACACAAATTCCAAGTCCCCTAACTCCACTTTTAACCTCTACGCACTCAAAAAAACAACCTCCCCTCTCTTAATTTGCCAAAAATCCCCTAATGCAATATTGTTATTAAGTACCGATTAACCATAAATATTGCCCCAGTCCCCTGTTTATGTTACAATACTATAAAATATTAAAAAAGCCTCATGCCAAGCAGACCAAAACAAGATATTGAGTCAAAGAGCACAATCCCACACCAGCCAAAAACTGCACCCAAGAGGGAACTGTTTGACAAAGACTATTTTTCAGGTCGAAAGAAAGAGCAGGAGCTCAAAAAACTGCGAGAGAAAGACGAAAAAGCCTATTTTTACTGGTACGAAAGAGAAAGACTAAAAAAGAAATTACAGTCTGAGTTGGCTAAGCTCGTACAAAAAGCCCCTGATCTAAGCCTTGTGGAAAAAAAGGAAGTCTTAAATCTGATAAAAAAAATGACCGAGGACGAGTTATCAAACCTAAAGGAGACAATTATCAAAGACGGTATCAAAGAAGGAATAGCCGAATACAAACAACAGAGCAAGTTTACAAAAGGCACTCAATCATCGGATTAATTCTTGAGCTTTTTGGTCATATAAGTCCCCTCCAGCTTGTATCCCATTTTTTCATAGTATTTTCTGGTACCTATCGCACTAATCACCGCAACCTTTTTTAATCCATGCTCACCCGCAATTTCTTCAGCGCGACTAATCAATTTTTTCCCAAATCCGAAATGCTGAGACGCATTTTTATTCTTTGTATCAATTTTAAGCTGCTGTCCATACGTGTGCACCTCTCTAATAATCGCAGCCCCAGTTAACTCCTTAATATACGTTTCACCCGGAATTCGCAACCTCAGCATAGAAAGCAACTTATCCTTTGAAGTGTCGTCATAGGAAAGGAAATAATCTATCCCTCCTGAAGAATCATATTTTAGCTCACAAAGCTTCACATCTTTAGCAGACGCAGTATCCCCCATAATTTCTCTACATCTAATGCACTTGCAAAAAATATTCATTTTTTTCATTCGTTGATGGAGGATTTGCCTAAAGTTGCTCATCTTACTTCCCGACTCAATACTATCTGATGGTATGTCCCTGAAAATCCGCATAATTCGCACATATGGCGGCGTGATTGCCTTTATTTTAAGTAACAATTCAGCCATTTCATCATCCGTATACGACCGATACTCCCCTGCTTGCCATAAATCATAAAGCTTTGTTTGTTTAACAACGACGCAAGGATAAATTTTTATATAGTCAGGAGTAAAATCCGGATTCGAATATAACTCCTCAAACATCTGAAAATCACGAGTAGTATCGCTTCCATACAGATTAGGCATTAAATGCAGCCCAATCTTAAAACCGGCATCTTTCATTAGTCTAATCGCAGTTATCGTTTTCGCGCGGCCATGCCCTCTGGAATTAAGCTTTAAGATATCATCATAAATTGTCTGAACACCGATTTCGATTTTAGTACAACCAAGTTTCCTAAAACGCCTCATTTCAGGCTTAGTAATAAAGTCCGGCCGCGTCTCAAGAGTGAGACCAACCAAACGATGTTCAGCCTTTTCGTTGAGCTTAACAGCCTCCTCAAACGTCCTCGAATTCTTACCATTAAGCGCATCAAGGCATTTCTTAATAAAATGAGTTTGATATCTGCGCGGCAAGTAGTTAAACGTCCCGCCCATAACAATCAACTCGATTTTATCTGTATCATGCCCATTTTCACGATATGCACGCAGTCTAGTAATCACTTGTTTATACGGATCAAAATCATTCAGCACAGCCCTCATAGCAGCGGGTTGATTGCTCAGGTAACTTTTAGGCATCTCAGTCTCGTTGGGACAAAAAATACACTGTCCGGGGCAAGGGTAAGGCTTAGTCAAGACACCAATCGAAGCAATCCCCGAAAGTGTGCGAATAGAGCGCTTACGAATAATCATTTCGAAATTTTTATCCGGCTCAATCTCACCGCTCTCAAGCAAAGCCCGATAAGCCTTAATAATAAGCTGATTAGCAGGAGGTCTTTCAAGCTTGTATTGAGTACAAAATTTCTTCTTAATGTCACTAAGCTCCTCGGCGGTTACAGCCTCTTTTTTGAGTGCCGCCCTAACCATTTGCTGTAAAATATCTTGCTCAATGCCAATTTGGTCTTGCTTATCTGCTTTCATAATTTATACAATAGAAAAAAGTAACTAATTATAGGAATGAATAAGGCAAAAACACAAGCTCTATTATCGGGAGTTAAACAGGTATACAACGAGATCGCAGCCGAATTCAGCGAAACCCGCAAATATAACTGGCGAGAGTTTAAGGATTTTGTAAAGAACGTAAATAAAGGAGATAAAATTCTTGATGTCGGGTGTGGCAACGGCCGTATTTCTCAATTATTCCCATCGCCTGATTACGATTATACGGGAGTTGATAATGCGGAAAATTTCATAGCAATCGCTAAAAAACTGCATAATGAAGCGGAATTTATAGTGGCCGATATTCAGGATTTGCCATTTAAGAACAAAAAATTTGATCATGTCTTTAATATAGCCGTTTTGCATCACCTGCCGGATGAAGAATCCCGCAGCAGGGGGCTAAAAGAAATGAATCGTGTGCTCAAAGACGGAGGCCATCTGTATCTAATGGTTTGGAATCTCCTTGAACAAAAAAAGTATGCACAAGAGGTCAAGAATGCAAAGGAAAGAGCTAAGAATAGCGATAAAAGCATTGCCACCTCGCCACGCGATTTAATAATCCCCTGGGGAGATCAAAAACTCCCTCGCTACTACTACGCGTTCAAGCAAGAAGAACTGATCGGTTTGGTTAAGAAAGCCGGATTTGATATTATTGATTCAAAGAAAGACAAAAATATAATTTTAATCTGCAAGAAATGAAAATACTTGGAATTGATGTAGATCAAATAACCTTTAAAGAAGCAACGGCAAAATGCTTAAAATTCGCTAAAAGCAAAGTAAAAAACGTCGTTGTTACTCCAAACCCCGAAATCATTTTACACGCCCAAAAAGATAAAAAATTTGCAGCAATTCTCAACAAAGCCCATCTAAAAATCCCCGACGGCATTGGCATCGTTTGGGCCGGAGCCGTCCATAAAGAATACCACGCTAAACTTCCCTATCGCTACAACAAATGGCTGATAGGTTTTAGGCATTTAATGAACATGGCAACAAAAAATTACGATTCATTATTCCCCGAGCGAGTTTGCGGCTCTGATCTCATGATGGAGCTGTGCAAAAAATTTGATCAAAAAACAAAAGTCTTTTTATTGGGCGGAGGAAAGGGAGTTGCTTACCTGGCAGCAAAAAACCTCCTCAAAAAAAATAAAAAACTCAATATTGTAGGAACGGATAGCGGCAGCGCTGATAAAAGCAACGACGCCAATTTAAGAAAGATAATTAACAAAAGCAAGGCCGACGTCATTTTTGTGGGATTCGGAGCCGTTAAGCAGGAATTTTGGATTAACAGAAATCTAAAATATTTAACCAATGCCAAGCTTGCTCTGGGAATTGGCGGTTCAATAGATTTTGCAGCCGGGAAAATCACCAGAGCGCCCGAGTGGATGCGAAAATTCAGCCTCGAGTGGCTTTACAGATTAATCAAGCAGCCGGCCAGAATTAAGCGCATATTCAATGCAACTATTGTATTCCCCATCGAATACTTGAGTAGGCTGAAGTAATGCAGCACAATAGCTAAAGTGGAATCAAAGCCGATGGTAGCAAGGGCGCCAAAGTTGGAGTAGGGTTTTAGTTGTTGGAGCAGCCCAGTTGATGGAGCAGCCCCGCTCCAAAAGTTGATGGAGCAGGGCTACAGCCCTGCTCCAAAGCATATACAATCGGTGAAGCAGGAGCATGGCTGTAGCCATGCTCCAACAGAAGTTGATGGAGCAGAGTTGCACTCTGCTCCAAAACATTAAGAAGCGGAGTACAACTCCGCTCCAACGACAGTGGCTGTAGCCATGCAGCTGTTGGAGCAGGATTGCATCCTGCTCCATTCATCAATTATCGAATTTCCCCAAAAAACCTACTTTTTCCCCTTATCCCCAAATCTCTCAGTCAGCAAAGTGATCACAGTCCCAATATTCTCAATCATCCCTGAAGCCATTTTAACCGGTTTTACAATATACTCATTAATCTGCTCAGCCGCGTCTTTTATTTTTTCAGTCGCCTTTGTCACATCCCTCAAAATCAAAATCGTATAAATCAAATTCACGCACACAAATATCGCAAGTAGCAGTACGGATATGGCGATGGCAATATAAAGCACATCGAGCGAAGTAGTTATCATTTGTTTTTATTTTAAAAGTTTTATTAAAATTTCATTAACTTTACCGGGATTTGCCTTCCCCTTAGTCTCTTTCATCACCTGTCCCACCAAAAATCCAAAAGCCCTATCCTTACCATTTTTATAATCCAGCACACTTTGCTCATTTGATTCTACTATGGTTTTGCATATATTTTCAAGTTCACCCTGGTCGCTCATCTGCACAAGGTTTTTCTCCTTAATAATCTCTTCAGGATCCTTGCCGCTCTCATACATCTCATCCAGCACGGTCTTAACTGCGCTACTCGATAACTCCCCATCATCAATTTTTTTCATAAGGAGTATTAACGCATCGGCCGAAATATTCAGTTCATCAAGATTCTTATTATCCTTATTCATAAGCCCAATTATCACACTCGTGATTAGTGACGCCGCCTTCGTAGCATTTTTAGATCCATTCACAACTTTCTCAAAATAATCACCCAAAGTTTTATCATCACACAAAATCACAGCATCATCCACCTTAATACCCAAATCATCAACAAACCTAGCCTTTCTGGCAGCCGGCAACTCAGGAATTTGTGTCCTCAATTCATCAATCTCCTCATCGGTAAATTCCAAAGGAGGAAGATCAGGTTCAGGGAAATAGCGATAATCATGAGCCTCTTCCTTGCCTCTTTGTGAAACCGTAGTATCTGTTGACTCATCAAAGCCTCGGGTCTCTTGCACAACTTTTCCTCCTCCATTAATCAACTCAATCTGGCGCTTAATTTCATATTCAATCGACTTTTCAAGTGATCTAAAAGAATTGAGATTCTTAACTTCGCTACGCGTACCAAGTTTCTGGTCACCCTTAGGCCGCACCGAAACATTAATATCAAATCGCATCATGCCTTTTTCCATATCGGCATCACTACTACCAACATATCGCAAAATTTTCTGCAGCTCTTTTGCATAAGCCACAGCCTCCTTACTACTGCGCAAATCAGGCTCAGAAACAATTTCCATCAAAGGTGAACCGGCTCGATTATAATCACAAAGTGTACCACTCGAAGTATGAGTTAACTTACCTGCATCATTTTCAAGATGAAGTCTGGTTATTCCAATATTAACTTTTTTGCCTTCAACATCAATTTTCAAACTCCCCTTCTCGGCAACAGGCTTATCAAATTGAGATATCTGAAATCCACTCGGCAAATCCGGATAAAAATAATTTTTTCGATCAAATTTACTGAAATTAGGTATTTTACAATTCAGAGCAATACCCGCAATTAGCCCTTTTTTAACCGCTGCCTCATTAATAACCGGCAGCTGCCCCGGATGCCCCGTACAAATAGGGCAAATATTAATATTCGGTTCTTTGCCAAAAGAATTATTACTGCATCTGCAAAACAACTTGGTATCGGTATTGATCTGCGCGTGTACTTCAAGGCCGATTACGGGTTCGAATTCTGTCATTTTTCAAATAGTTAATAGAGGATGGATATACAATAAATTTTTATGTACACCCCAGTCACAGGCGTATTTTAATTGATTTAAGGAAATTTTGCACTTCATTTTCTAAGCTATTCAAAGTGCTCATATTTTCAATGACATGATCAGCTTTTGCCACTAAAACATTAACCGTCTCAATAACCTCATACATCTCAGGAGTAATCTTCTTCTTTAAAGAACGCTCAATC